>NZ_JBPPZG010000001.1:0-10167 GCF_051918545.1 Pseudogracilibacillus amylolyticus (SeqCode)
CGTTAATTTTAAATATGTTTCGAAAAAACCATATATTAAGCGCTGGTCGGCTTCATTCAATTGTAAACGCCAAAGCATCCTCATAAACTCAGCCTTTACTTGCACTCGCTCTTCCTCTTTAAACCCCATTTTACTAAGCAGCGCTGCCACAACTTCGCAGTGAAACTTCAGTCCTTAATACGTTTCCCATATTAATAAAATGACCCACCGTGGTACGCATTGTTAAGAGGCGGGGTGGGGACTGTTACTTATATTATGCAGGATTATTACAATTATTCAATAGTAATTGTACTCGCCACAATCTCATCTCTTACACTTTGTTGGCTAAGCTTTGTCGCTTTTATTTTTTCTTCTTGTTCTTTAATTATCTATCTTGCTCTTTTTGTCTTAACTTTCCCAGGTCTGAAATTGCTTTGTTAAGTTTCATATTACTATCTGAAATCTTCCCTAGTAACTTTGCTTGTGATTCCTTTGCTTTTTGAACTTTTTCATTTTCCCTTTGAATTTCTCTCTGTTTATTTTGAATGGTGGTTGTGTTTTTGGTTCGTTGAATAGATTTATTTGCTCTATTAATTTTGGTAATTGCGTCACATTCCCTTAATCCTTAATGATATTTACTAAGGGTAAGTACAAAATCCCTTTGTTAGAGCTATAAAAAGTAGCAGTTAATTTTCTGCCACCTTTTAAATCTTGCTATTAAAGTATGTTTGATCACATTCTAACTGTCTTTTTAATATTTCTCTCCATAATTTCTTTCCGTATTCCTTGCGCCCCATTGATATTTTTGTATGTTTATAACTTCCATCTTCTCGCATTTTTCTATAAAAGTAGTGATCGGTTTTTTTATACAGTTCCCAGCCGTCACGTTCGCAAAACCTTTTATGTTCTGACGTGTTTGACATCGAAAGATTCTATAACTCCATTTACGTCATCAATAACAAGGGCTTTTAATACTTTGGGAAATTGCTTTTTAAAATCCGGAGTAGTGTGATAAAGATTTAAGTCCTTAAAATAATCAATTGCAGAATCCAACAATTGTTCTGCTAGTTTCTGTTTAACTTCATCTTCAGTTTCACCAGCTTCAACAAACCAGAAATCATTCATTGTACCGACATATTCATTTGACTCTGCATCGTAATCAATGTTAACCGAATAACGAATGTTATCCATTAGTAAAGACATGTAATGCATGTTCATCGATACGAATACATCTCGTTCATTGCGCTGTACAAACTTAGGAGCTTTATGAATTACTTCATCTACAAATCTAGACCAGTCTTTGCGGACGGCACTCGACTTCTCTGCTAAGAGCATAAGCTTCATCTCCTTTCACCTCCTAGTTTATCATATTCGTACAAAGCGTACAATATGAACAAAACGTACATTTATATATAGTATGGGAAAGTTTTGTTTGTACTATTCAATTGAGAAGCGTACAAATCTGGGAATTTTTCACTATAACTGGCTGGAACTTTATATAGTCAATATTCCATTTACATCATTCCCTCCAACCTCCGTCTCAACTCCTCATCCTTCCGCAACTTCCGCCGCACTGACTGTCCCCATCCTTTTACGGCATCAGCAGTAACACCTTCCAGTTCCATAATTTCTTTCACAGACAAATCCGCGATAATAAAATACTTCACCCATTTCCACTGATTCTCTGATAGCCTCCTCCTCACTTCTTCCCAAAAATCCTGATCTTCCAACACAATTCCACGTACATTCACTACTGGCATTCCAGATCCACGATGCCGATTTCCGTCATCCAGCCGAATAGATTCCTCATGTGTAATATCCTCTAAAACCTCTTGTTCACGCAATTTTTTACGTAGTAAGTCAACTAACCTGAACCGGATGCGATAATTGACAAACGTTCCAATCTGCCCTTTCGTCGCATCAAATTCTTTGTATGCCTTCCAAAGAGCAACGATCCCCTCTGTATAAAATTCCTCATACCATTCACCCGTTATGCCCAGCCGATGGATTTGATAATGAATTCTCCGTTCATTTGCTTTAAAAAACACGTCAAAATCCCCGTTCATTCAAGTTCCTCCTAAATTTGTATTACCGCTCGAGCAAGTAACACCATCATAAGAAGTACTTGGAAACCTTGCATATCCCCTAACTATGTATAACTTATTGCAAACCGACTTTATCCTAATAGGAAAAGACACATTATACGAGGTCTAAACATGCCATACTCCCAACAACCTGGAAGTAAGAGCAATAATAAAAAACTTTAATAAACAAACAAAATCACATTACATAATACATTTTACCTAATTATAATTTATCAAAGATTGAATAAAATAGTTAAATACATCTATGAAATTGCATAAAATTACATAAAAGGGACCTTTAGGGCGTTTAGTATTTATTCCAATATTGTGATAATTAGGTAAAAAGGGTGGGTGTACGTGAAGTCACAAAAAGATGTGGTTCTAAAGGAAACATTTCAACGTATTATTGGCAAACACATTAGACAAAGCAGAACGATGTGGGGATTGACCCAGGAGGAAGCGGCAGAACGTATAGGTTGTTCTGCAAAACACTTAGGTAGAGTCGAAAGGGGGGAAAAATCACCGAATGGCTTCCTGCTATCAATAATCCAGATAAAATTTAACTTGAATTCTGATTATTTAATCGAGTTTAAAGAAGCACTAAAAAAATTTGAAAACGAAAATTAATCTTCTACTTTACTACCTTACTATTTTAAGATAGCGAGTACTCGCTATCTTACCACCGATATACGTACCCCTGCCTGATAAAAGGAGAGATTCAAAGTGATCATGGAGAATTATAGTATTAATGAAAATACGCTAGCGTTATTACCTGCAAAACAAATCGACTTTGACACAATTGTCATTGAAAAAGACCGTAAAATAAAGGTTCGAAAAACATCTCTAGAACTTATTAAAGCAGCTTGCTACAATGAGTGGTCCACCTACGAAGGCAGACGCCAAGCAGTTATACATCACACGAACTTCAAAAGAAAAGTACCGATCCCAATCAACATTAGAAATGGAAACTATTTCTTCCCTACACATTCACCCACAAGCATCTACAATAAATGGTTTTCCTATCTACACATCGACGAAATTAATAAACATCCCAACAATGCGACAAAAACAATTATCACTTTTTATAATGGCATAGAACTTTGCGTCAATATTCCCTATCATCTATTGGATAAACAAATGCAACGGACATTTGAGTGTATGTACAGGATGAAAAGGTTTTGGATGAACAACAATAGAAATGAATATGATGGAGGAAAGGATCTTACATCATAGTTTAAAACTTCAACCATTAAAAATAAACGCATAATACTTACATAAAAAGCTTTAGCGACTGAATAAATAAATTGCTCACAGCTTTGAAATTATTAATTTTTCGCCAATCCATTTTTTTGACAAATAAAGGATAGTAACATAATCTTGTTACTATCCTACCATCTTTTCACAGGTTTAATTTCTCATACCCTGATTTCTTATTCATTTAAAACATATTCTGCTTGTAAACTTCCAAACCCAAGTTGGTTAAAAAGATTGACATCAAGTAAATAACCGCCAACTGGACAAGCTTTTTCAAAGAAGTACACTATATAACCAAACATATATTGATAAAGAGATGACCTACAATGTAAAACGGTAGTAATATTCGCTCTCTTTATTTTCATAATATTTATGCTTTTCTATCGCCATTCTATGACTAAATTTCCCGTCATTAAAAGTAAGATGATTGTTCATCCACATATCATATCTGCTTTCTTTTTCCAATCTTCTTCCAGGAATTATTTTCTTAGGTCTTTTCGGTAATCTATTATACTCTATTTCCATATTACGTTCATTTATTAAAAAAACATGATATTTAAAATTAATTTTACTAGGGTTAACATGTAAAGCAGACATTAGTAGTTTACAATGCATATAACCTGAAAATAACTGTTCTGTAAGTTCTTTCAGTTTATTAGAGGGAGTCCTTTTTAACTCACAAATATGACAGGATATATTTCCATCTGTCTCTACCGATATAAAAATGGAATCTGGAAATCTATCATTTTTTAGAAAACTTATCCTTGAATGTTCATTATTTGTTTCATTAAGTGCATGATACATTGCATTTGAACTTTTTCGCTCAACTTTTACAATCATATTTTCTCTAGGAGATTTGATTTCCTCTTTTATTTCACAAAAGTCGTCTATTTCCTTTAGTATATTTTTTTTAATAATACAATATGATTATGCATACATTACACCTTTAAGAATTTTTTTTATTTTGTATCTTTAAAGATTCATCATATAATTCATTTAAAACGTGCGTAAACATATTTATTTCGTATCCGTAATCTGTTCTCTCCTTCTTATCGAGGAAATAACATTCATCGTCGTCTTCCAAAAGCTCATACACATTAACTTGAATGGACGGATCCTTTAATAACATATTGTTTAAAAATTGGAAAAATACATCGCTATGAGTAGTAATGTAGAATTTTTTACCCTCTTTTTTAAGTAAACGGTTTAAATAACTTAAAAACTCTTTTTGACTTTTAAGAGATAAATGTGCTTCTGGTTCTTCAATAATCACTTCCGAGTAACGAGAAATTGGTTGATTTATTAACAAGTAAGGAATTAATCTATTTTGTTTTATGGAGAATAATTCTCTTCTTATTTCTTTCCCATCCTTCATTACAATAGAACTAATCTCTCCATCATCACCATACTTTATTTGTCCGCCGAACAAATCTTCCATATCGGATGTCAACCTGTCAACTAAATTCGGAAATGTTTCAAGGTAATGTTTAAAATTTAGATAAGAGGCTGTAAAAAGACGTTCACTATATCGACGCTTTAAATTAGTTTCTACTTCTATGTCAGATGCTGCTTTCATTAAAGCATTATCCATAAATGAATTTCGTTCTGTAGGAAGATATAAAATTCTGTCAGATCCGAAATAAGAATCATATTTATAAGATAGAAACATCTCTTTTATCTTTCTATTAATAATATCGCTTAATTTGTTACGATCAATTAGACGAAAGGACTTTTCTTCATCTAATGATGTAGCTTCCTTTTCAAAAAGAAACGTCTCCAAGTTAATGATTGTTGCTATCAAAAATTCATTTTCAAGATGAAGCGAAAGAATTAGTCTATCCTTTCTTTGTTGGCTTACATGCAAATAATATTTTTCTTCTTTCTCCTCAAATACGTCTAAATCTAAAAGCTTAAATGAGAATGAAGACTCATCAGTTAATAGTACATTTTCATTTATACCACCAATAGCTTTAGAATACTCATCTTCCACCATTTTTTTGAATTCTATATTTAACTTATCAGCATCATGAGATGTAATGTTGATCCTTACTGATGTTTCTTGTATATTTTTTTTACTTTCTTGTTTTATTAAATCATTAACTTCTATGTCTGTTTCTAATGAAAACATACTTTCATATTTGTCTATAAGATGCTTTACAAATGTACGCTTCCTATTTTGGTAATAATCTTTAAGAAAGCTAATGGTTTCTAATAAAAGGGTTTTTCCTGCGCCATTGTCACCAACGATAATGGTTAAATGCTGATCTTTAATTTCAGCTTTCTTAATGTGTGCTAAGTTTGAAAGTAGCACCCTCATAATACCCGTCCTTTCAAAAATCTGTATTATGATTATTGACTACTACAATATAACTATACAATGTTAAATAGATGTAATGACAAAACTGTACTTAATAAAAATCCTAAAGCGTTATGCGACACTTATAATATATCATAAAAAACAAGTAATACATCCACTTCATCAATTTCTCTGTCCCTTTATAAAACCATATGTATTCGCTTCCGACTCGAAATAACAGAATAGCCTGATATCATTAACCTGCTACCAAATTAAGAGCTAATATAATAAATAGGTTAGGTTATAGTGGTTCGGAAATTTTATATCGGAAGAAGGATATTGAAAAGGAATCAAAAAGCGTTGTAGATATTTCCCGTCAAACACTTCAGTTATTAATGGAACTAGACCCTTATGCTTGCTATTGCGTAAACGGAAAACCTTTTGTATTATTCTTCGACGAAATTTGCCACTGTATGATTTTAAAGTTATACCAGTTGAGCTTATAAGTAATATTTATGAACGATTATTAGGAGTAGGTTAACAAAAACAAGATAGTGCTTTTTATATCCCACCACATTTGGTAGATTATATTTTTTCCGCCCAAACAATTGATCCGTGTTGAATTAACAAAAACAAGTTTACCTTACTAGATCTCTCTGAAAATGTCCAAAATGATCAAAAATCATTATATCTATAATTCTAGATTCCGTGTACCATCCCTTTGGCCAAACACAACCAAAATTCGATCTTCTTCGTTCCCCTATAATTAAACCTGCAAATTTTATTGGACTATAAATGAGTCTCCTATTAAACTAAAGATAGAAAACATGAAAATAGACTTTAGAATAGACCGGAAACTTATGGGGGAATTCAAATGTACATTGATAATCAAGATCAACTTTCAATTTTCGACTTTTTAGACAGTGACGATGAGCCTAGAGAACCTTTCAGTAATGAGAATAATGAAAATGACTTAGCCTGGTTCCAGAAAAAAGATAGAAATTCAATCCCTACTGATTTTCTAATCGATTTTGATAGTTTTATGAACTATTTAAATGAACATCCAATTCAATTAACGAAAAAAATGGGATATATCTCAAGAAAACATTTACCTACCATTAATGAACTTTTATCAATAAAAACAGTAGATGTAACAGACTACTCTCAGCAAGAATACTATCCATATATTCATTTTTTCTATTCTCTCGCATTGACCGGAAAGTTAGTAGAAAAAGTGACCGATTCAACGTATCCACATTTAGAAATAACAGGTAGATGGAACGATTACAAACAATTAACTGACACAGAAAAATATTTCTTTTTACTTGAAACATTTTGGGTCGATTTGAATTGGACAGATATTTTAAATCAAAATACCAACCCAATCATCCTTGTAATAGAAGATATCTTTACAAAATTATTAGATACAAAACAATTACAACTTAAAAAGTCATTGTTAGCTAGACTAACTTATAATTGGAATTATTTTTTTCTTTATTTAGAATGGTTTGGTCTTTGGGTTTGTGAAACAGACATCGAAAATATAGAAAGTGCTAATCGAAAGACCGAATACTACGTGAATTCCATTTTATTGACACCCTTTGCTGAAAAAATAGTACCTATTTTATTGAATGATAGACACCCACAAGTATGGAATATTCCATATCGTCGTGAAAATGGTGAAGTTAACCCAATACCCGGATCCAAACTACCTGAAGGGATTGAAAATTTATTTGATGATAAGGTCATTTTTAATGAAGATCAAAGTTCTCATGATTTTCACAAAGCATTTACCAAACTATTCACACCTAAATTATTACAGAAAACATTACCTAGAAACGAGCGTAAATTCACTCCAGGTACTTATACATTTAAAATCATCTATACAAATCATTCCTGGTGTAAAGTAATGTTAGGAGCAAATCATACAATGGCTGACCTACATAAAATTATTATCAAAGCATTCGAATTTGATGATGATCACCTCTATTCATTCTTCATGGACGGAAAGAAATGGTCTAGGAACAGCATTGTTGCACCGCTAGACATTTCTGGTAACCCTATTGCAACAGACGTTAAAATTGGAGCAGCGGGTCTAGATGTTGGGAAAAAATTTATATATCTTTACGATTACGGAGATGAATGGACATTTAATGTTACCGTGGAACAAATAGAAGAAGAGATCGCTGAACCAATGACTCCTTCTTTAATCGAACGGATAGGTAGTGGACCTGAGCAATACTTTTTTATTGAGGAAGAATGAGGGATAGCATTTGAATACCGTGCTCGAACACCTCCATTAAAGAAATTGAAACTTAAAGAAATGCGCTGACTAAACCGAAATATTGATTACAGAAAAAATAACCATCTTTTTCCAATCATTAGGAAGGAGGTGGTTACTTTTTCCATGGAGACAATAATTAAAACATTATTATACTCTCCCTAATTCGTCAATAAAAGCTGGTCTTCTTCGATAAAGTGCCTTTAGCTCTTTTTTAAATTCTACTTGTCTTTGCTTTCCAGCAATCTTTTTATATCCTTTTAGTTTCTGACATACACGTTGATAATCTCTTCGATTGGACGAGGTGCTTGCTGCAGCTTCTATGTATTTCTTGTAAATTTCAATTGCGTCTTCTTCAAAATGGTTAACCAATTTTTCGGCGTAATCTTCTATATATCTCGGGTTGGATTTAACAAACTCCAAAATTTCTTCCAAATCATTTTCTTTCTCTATCAGATTAAGGAATAAACTGGTGGTGTGCCATCCTTTCCCTTTTTTCAATTCTAGTTTTAAGTCTGTATAAAACTCATCTAGATTATTTGTAGCCAGTTCTTTAAGTTCCTGATAATAGTCAAAATCTCCAGCCAAGAAAAGTTCTTTTGCCAAAATTCGTTGTTCTTCTTTTCTTGAAAGGGACTTCAATGCTTTATAGCGGGATTTTTTCCATTTAGATAATGGTCTTAAAGAATCTTGATCCTGTTTTTCTCCTTCTTTCGCTAATTCTATTACTTTCTCATAGTTTTTATCTTGAAGGTATTTGTTCAGTAATTTCTCTCTAAAGGAGGAATATTGTAAATGTTTATGAATGAACTGTTCCGCTTCAGCTTGTGTACCATAATCCTCAACCAATTGAAATAACAGTTGTAGCAATTTTTCATTTCCATACTGCAAATAGTCATCATTGGAATCTTCTTCAATCATAGACTCAATTTTATTTATTAACTGTTCTCTACACTTTTCATCATCTACAAAATCAAAACAAATTGATAACAAATCAATCTTGTATTCCAACCAACCATCGAAAACTTCATTGTCCGTTTGAGCTAATAGCTTTTCGAATATTTCCATTTTATGATTACTAATCACAACGTCTCTTGACACAATTTCTTCAATTAATTCTAACGTTTCCGTAATAAGCGAACCAATATCACCGTTTGAATCATCCGCATAAGAAAAGGCATCGATCGCTTCCTCAAGTAAGAGTAATGCAATATCGACTGCTATTTGAACATTCTCCATGTTCCTTACCTTTTCTACTATACCCTCCAACTCGCTAACAAATCGCCATGTATTTCGATATGTTATAAATCCTTCTCTCCCCGTATATTTTATAGCAATTGAGTCAATTATTTCCTGACATGCTACGAGTGCTTGTTGACCATCTCCTTTTCCATATTGAATTAAGAGACTATTTTTTAATATATCATCATTAGTCGTAACATCAACAATAATATTTATTAATTCTTGTTTTGATAGATTAATTAAAACATGATAAATTGTATCTCGCTTATTAGCCTTGGAAGGTGCTGTTTCAATATCATTTTCTTGATCTAGCATTTCAAAAAGTTTAAAATATGCTGCCACTTCGTGTTTGCATATTGGTCCAAGGTCATAGGGGCAATCACAATAAGAGTTTAAAATATCCCCATGATCCCCAATCTCAACCGATACCTCGTAGTCATCGCCGCCCTCAATATAAAAAACATATTTGTTATTCCTCTGTTTATACACCTTTTTGATATTTCCATCATTATAATAATTGAACCCTCGGTCTAATATGTTCTGGTTAATATGGTTTTCAAAATCATAAATGTGCATCGCTAGCTCCCAATAATCTTTTTTATTATTTTAACATAACGAGGAACACTTTGTGACCTTCTATATTTAACTAACAATTATGCGAGGCGGCATTCATGGCTGAGTAAGTGAAATTAAAAGATATTATTGATGGCATGGAAATGAATACAAATGAAGGATTAGGTTTTACTAAATATTACTACCGGTGAAGTTTTTTACCTTTCACAAAATTTTTTGGGAGATGCTGAAGACCAAATGCCATATGACGATTTTTTCTACACGACTGACAACAGGAGCAAATAATACTCGCCAATGACGTGCTAGATCACGATGATAAAAAATCCCAGTGACATGAATCACTAGGATGGTTTATGATAGATTGTACATTTAATTGGTTACGAGTTTTTCTTGTTGTTTTGCAAGTCTTCTGAGGGATTCTAATTTGTCCTTTTCCCCCATTTTTCCCTTTTCAATCG
>NZ_JBPPZG010000001.1:10177-78986 GCF_051918545.1 Pseudogracilibacillus amylolyticus (SeqCode)
CAGACAGGGAATGATCCACGTCCTCACGGGAGACTGGAAACGGAAAATTATCCTTACCACCGTGCGCAAAGGCATACCGAACTGGGTCATGAAACGTCGGTTGAGCACCATGCGTCACTTCTGCAACCATTGCTAACGCGCGCAATGTACTTGGGCCGACCCCTTTTCGCTCCAATAACTGTTGATATGTTTCCGGTGGACGGTCATACATTTCATATAACATTTTGTCCAAATAACGCGGAGACGGAATTGGATGCTCTGGAGGCATCGTAATAATCGAACGGGCTTGTTCGCTCGTTAAACGACTATCATCAGGATCTTCAAAAAGGCTTAATTGCTCAGGTTCTTGTTTTGTTTTACCATTATGTTCCACGATCGCATGATATACTTTTTTAATTTCTTCCGGCTTTTCTTGGCAAATTTCCACCGAAGCAAGCCTAGTCGCCTCATTTTTCCCAGCAACTAAATTTAGTACATGTTTTTCCGTCGTTCCACACACTGCTTTATGTGGATCTCTTGTGAAATCAGTGAGGTCTTCATTTAACCAGTGGTACCTGCGAGCATAACGATTTTTACTGTTCATTCCTTGTTGGATGACTGCCCAATTTCCATCCCGATCAAATACAAGGAAATGATGATATAGCTGATATCCATCCTGCACCGCTGCGGAATCTACTTTTGCCACTGTTCGGCTCGTTTGCTGTAAAGCGAATAAATCATTGGATAAACCATATTTATCTCCTGTTTCGATAATTTCGGTTGGGGTTTTCCTTGACGCTTTCCCTTTTCCCCCAACAAGAAATAAACCTAATTCCCCTTGAGCATCTTTAAGCCCTTCTTTAAGAGCCCCGCATACGACCGTTGTTAGTCCTGATGAATGCCAATCAAACCCTAGCACACTACCAAACGACTGAAACCAAACAGGATCCGACAGCCTTCTCAAAACTTCTTGTGTACCATATTCCATTACAATTACTTCAATAATCGTTGCACCAAGGTCTCGCATTTTTTTAAATAACCACGGCGGACAGAATCCACCATGGAGCGGCACATTCGCTAGACCCGTTTTCATGTTGTTTCACCTCACTGCTTCTATTTTACCATGCTGAAAGGGAGTATGTAAGTTGATATGTAAGTTGATGATAAGTCTTTGATAAACTGAATCCTCAAATTAAGGATTTCATATCAATTTAATTGAATTTACAGTAAAAAGTTCGTACCCAGATGGATACGAACTTCCCAAGGACTAGCCATAGAAATAGCTAAATCCATAAAACTATAAATCCCTACTCCACAAACTAGGATCAAAACAATTAATATAAATGCTTTTTAGCTTGCAAGTCAAATTCTTCTGCAGCTTGAGTTACTACATTAAACAACATAGACCTGATTATTCCATATAAATTGAGCCACTTCTACGGACTTTTGAGCAAGTCAATAGTGCGTAAATATAAAGCCATTTTCGACGGGCCACGGTGCCAGTAGGGTAAATAGAAAACCTTAAATATGCATACAAACATGACTCTATTATACAGTCACTTTTTTTAGTGTCTCTTTCTCTGGTCGCTAACTTAATATCATTAAACAGAAAATTCAGTTCTACTTGCTCCATTAAAAATTAAACTTTAATAACTTTTCATTTTCCGATAATGTAACTCCTGTTTCATCATCATTTATTAATTCAAAAATTTCGTGTCCTGGACTAAGTTGATATTTATTGATAGAAACAATCGCTTGTTTTTCTTGTATAACTGCTATTTCATTTAGATATAGTAACATATTAGACACCTGGCGAGGATCTATCCCATTATAACAGGACGAGTCTTGAATCATTAATTCTAAATCCCGATTATATTTAAACAATAGATAATCAATAATATTTTTTTGTACCTCTGTAATACCTTCACCAGTATCTCCAGTCATCTTTAATACAAATTCAATTGGACGATGAACTTGGTGTTTTTCCTTGATGTTTAAATCAAAAAATGTTTCAACTTGTTCATCATAAATATCTTTTACAAACTCATAAACAAAATCCCGGTATTCTTTAATAAGGTTTTCATCAAGAGATTGTTTTGCACGATCAAATTGGTATACTAAATTAGAATCTTTATCATCTATATCTTCATCAATTTCCTTTATACGTGACAATTGTCCTTGTTCATATGTTATATCACGTAATTTATTTGTATATTTTTCGTATATTTCTATCGCTTCCTGATACACTCTGTTTTCCGCAATTAATCTTCCCAGCTCAGATAACTGATTTGCCAACAATTCAGCTTCCTCGTTATATTTATCTATCGTATTTTCCAATTCATTTATTCTTTTTTTGATTGTTTCTTTACGATCCTTTACAACACTTTGATGAAATTTCTCCACATCGCTCAATTGTCGAACAACCATAGATGGTATTTCAACTTTAGCTTTTTCAAACAGTGTTAGCAACTGAGCATTTGTAACGTCGGTACTTTCCACTTCCTTCATATAGTTAGAAAACCTAGTTTTTTCTATATACAATCGTTCGATAGTACCTCGTAATCGCTTATATTTTATATTGATATTTTCATACTCTTTAATACTTGATTGTTTATAATTTGTTATTTCTAATGATTTAATTTTCTTTGCCATATCTTCAATTACTTTTTTGTACTCTTCTGCTTTTTTATCAATTAAATATATTCTTTGTTCTATTGTTTCATTGTTCTTTTTCAAATTGTTTTCAAATGACGAAATAAGGTCTTGCTTATTTTTCTTGAAACGTTTTATGTCATCTTGCGTCTTGTAAATGTTTTTAATTTCTTTATTTAAATCATCAAATGATAGCATTCGAAGTATTGTTTCAAAATCCGAAATTGATGGATTCTGTCTTAACGAAACCAAACTTGATTTTGGTGTTAAAATCACCTGCTTATCATAATCCTGCCTTTTGATTCCAAAAAAGTCTCTATATTCAGTAACACTTTTCTCTGCACCATTAATAAAGATAGATGGATCAGTTGTTCCAATAATTCTTTTTACGTTGTAAATATCATTATTAAATTGTACCTTTGCATCCAAATAATAGCCATGTATCGCTTCTTTCATGATGGCTGAATCATTATTTGCTCCTAACAAATAATCAATCATTTTTAAAAGTAATGTTTTTCCTAAACTGTTTATAGTTGAAGTTCTGTTTTCCGGGCGTTTGATATCCCCGTAAATAAAAGTTAATCCATTTTTCTTAAATTTTACTTTTCTAACAGGTTCCTCAGTAGGAGACATTATTTTAATTTCTAATATTTTCATTATAAATCTCTCCTTGATCCGTATATTCAATCATATTTGTTAAATACATAAAATCAATTGAATATATGAACTTCTCATAAGAAGGAAACCTAATATTATCCGCATCCTTATTTTTCTTTGAAAACTCCGCCCATAATTCATCTATCGTCATTTTATTTCTACCTAAACAATCTAAAAGTAATCCACTAATGCCTATACAACTCTCCACTAAAGTAATATACTTATTAGGCATTAACACTCCTTTTCCTCCTCTTTTTCAAAAATATCACAATGATCAAATATATAAATAATTAAATACTTTGATGGTACCTCTACCAATAAATTATGCGAACTTAACTTACTTATTCCTTTATACATTTCCTCAAGCAATTCCTGACCTTGAAAATCAGCTGATAATAATTGATATAAATTAATGACATATCCCTTTATTTTATCAAATAAATCACTTGTATCAATATTCTGGTGAAGCATAGAAACAGCATTTTCTACTATGTATAAGTTTTCTATTATTCTATTAATTTCTTCTTTTTTACTATCTAATTTGTTAATACTTATTTTATTCTCATTTGAAATTCTAATATAGTTCTTACTCTTATTATCTGCATATGTGGAAGTCATTATTTGATTCCCTAAATTTGTTAAGAAATCATACATTGCCTTGTCAGTAATGGTTCCAATTGGGATGTCCATAGTCAAATTAATACTACCTAACATGTTTTCAAGTACTTGTATATCTTTAACTTCACGTAACATTCTTTTTATGTACTGTAAATTAATAACCTCATATTCAAATCTATAACCAGATTTCTCCTGTAATTTTACAACTGTTTTTTCAAAAAATCTATCTGGGTCTTTGGGCAAATGATCATCAAACGTATTAACAATAAAAATATAATAATTGATGTCTCCGTTCCACTTGCCTTCAGAAAGCTTTTCTAACAGTCCAGATAAATCCTCTTCAAATTTATCTTTAATATCTTTTGCAAAGCTTGATCGGATCTGTGCCGGAGCATAGATTTGATAAAACTTTTTCTCTTCCTCAACCCAGCCGTCATTTTTATCATCACCACCACTTGCGGATGGCATTTCATATGTCAATCCTTTATACACATAAAATTCTTTCAATACATAACCTAAATTAATTTGAAAATTAAGTTTCGTTAGACTTTGTAATTTGATACAAATCAACTCGATAATCTCGTTCTTTTTCATATCTTTCTCCATTTCCAAACATTATTGATTGTTAGCGTTTTATGTTTATCTAGGTTGATTTATGTTTAATAATCGTTATTCTGTTTTAAAGCTTATTAATTTGTATTGTAACATATTTGTAAGTCACAAGATCTCTTTATGACTAGACTCTTGCAAAAAATGTCGTACAAGATTTTGTCAACAAGGTCCATATTTTAGGTACCTTTATCTAATGAACTAAAAAAAAAGGACATTCAAACTTTTTATTCGTATATCGTCACTTTTATTTTTGCCCTAGGCTTAAGTCTTTCGAAACCACAACTAAATTATATCTTAACTTTTGTTCATGGTATCATTCTAACGGGTTGCAGAATAACTGTTTCATAAATAAGACTCGCAACAAATGAACAATGTCACCTAAGCTGCATGACTATATTTCTACATGATCACCCTAGTGCTTAAATCGAGTAACTCAACTCCGTCTTGATTTTGTGATGAAACAGCTCAAAAAGGCTCATGCGTTACCTTTGTTGCTAATGAGCCTCTCTTTTTCTATAATCTTTAAGTTTTAGAACTACCTTTGATTCATTATTATTACTAAAAATTGCTTTGTCTACCCCGCATATTTGAGCTAGCATGTTATCAGTAATATATAAATTATACTCTAGTGCAATTTTACTTTTAATTTCATGCCCCTGTAATATATTCTCATCAATTAACAATTCCAATGATTGCTTAAATGCTACTGGTTCAGTAACTATTGTCTCTAAATCAAATGGTTCTGGATTTCTCCAATTTCGATAATGCATTTGTTTATAAAGCTTTATTTCTTGTTCAACTGAAATAATTTCCAAGTCCCGAGCCCGCTTTATCATAGCGGCAATCGATACTTTCCATTTTCTCTTCATGTGATAATATGTATCAATATCATCTAAAATCTTTAATTTTAGCTCTTCGCCAAAAGTTTCAGCTGGAAGTAAGAAGCATGAACTGAATTTGTTTGATTCTTCTTCAATTAATTTGTATTCATCCTTGTCTAAATCTTGTGGATCGATTCCCTGATGTAATACCCAATGCCCAATTTCATGTGCAATGCTAAATTGTTGTCTATAGAAAGATCCCGAATCACCTGTAACAATAACAAAATATTCTTTATCATCAACAGTATACATACTGCTAAATGCATCAACCTTTTCTCCTGGATAGGGCAAATTTATAACGGTGAATCCCATTAGTTCAGCTACTTCGACTATATCTTCAATAGGCTCTAGACCTAATCCCATTTCAGATCTAATTTGTAAAGCTACTTCTTCAATATCCTCAATATCGTTATAATGATCTCTTCTTCGTAATATAGGGAAATCTATGTACTGTTCTAAAAAATCTCTCACCATTACCGAATATTTCAAAGCAATTGCTGCTGGTTTTTTTGATCTTTGAGTTGCTGTTAAACGTGATCTAAAAAATATACCTTCATTCTTTATTTCTACGGGGTCTTTTGAGTAAAAAAACTCTCTAGGATAATTTAAAATCGAAGTCAGTAGAAGAGATTTTTCAAAGCTTGGTTCTGATTTCCCGTTTTCGTACTTTGAAATCATCTGTTTACTAATATCTAATTCTTTAGCTAATTTAGTAATTGTTAGCTGATTATACAATCGAGCCTCTTTTAAACGACTTCCATTAAAAACCCGACTCATAATTACATCACCATACTTTACTATTGTTTTAACTTCACAATACGTTTTGGAATTGCTTTTCTACTACTTTCTTGCTTTTCAGGTTTTACATCGTCACGCTCTAACACAGGATTATAATCTGTATCAATAAGGTGTGTCAAATCTTTATCCCAGACAACTTCATACCTCGTATTATATATATATGCATGTGCAATATCATGGCTATGTTTAGAATCAAATGTTATTATTACGGCTTTTTCCGGTTCTTTTTCAAATATACTTTTGATTTTTTGTGCAAGCTCCATAAGATATTCATCAGGATACATAGGTTCCGCTTCTTCTTCTGAAAATGAAAAAGTTCCTTGACTATGTAGTGGACTTAATTCATCAAAAGCCTCATTTACAGCACGAATAATTAGTTTTGCATAATGAGTTTCTTTACCTTTTTTCATTATATTTTTTATATTTCTATCTCTAAAAAACAAATAAATACTACCATTTTCATCTTGAACAATAACAGCTTCCCATATAACACGATTTATCTTATAAGCATTCAGGCCATTTCCTTCAGCAATTTCCATAATTGAATTATATTTACGAGACCAACGAACCTGATGTTTCCCGTTTTGCGTTCCTCTGCCTGACTTATTATTGATGGAACGCTGAAAATATTCTTCTGCTTCATCATCTTTGTAAACTAAAGCATTAACAAATTTTTCAAAAATTTCCTCGTTAATATCTATCATTATAAGCCCTCCCGCAAATTTACTATATATCCTATTTTAGATATTTTTATATAAAAGTCAACTTTTGATGGTTTTATAATGATTTTAGATGAATTAGTTAGTAAAATGATTGCTTAAAAATATCACAATTCACATATGGATCATTCTACAACAATGGTTTGTAATAAAATTGCTGTATTGATTCATTTGAAGAAACAATTAGAACACACTATATGATTACAGCCATTAAAATGTACCATCAAGTGACAAATGTTTACATACTGGCTACTTTAACTCAAAACACTCTAAAAAATAGTGATAAAATATGTTATAATTATAGACTACAAGTATCACATTCTCGTTTATATCATTCTTGAATAAACCCAGTTGTACAGATTTCTAATACTTTTTATTTGTTTTTCAAAAATCAGGATCATACTTTTAAAAAAATGACTGGTATATCGAAAATAGTGATCAATACTTAAATCATTACTTTCAAAGATGTTACAGGAGACCATTATGCTAAATAAAAATGATGTTATTCCACTATATGTTCAATTAAAACGAATACTTCGATCCCAAATCCTAAATGGCGTTTTTAAGGAGATGGATCTGCTTCCATCCGAAACTCAACTCATGAAGGAATATCAAATCACTAGAACAACCATCCGTAAAGCAATAGCTGAACTCAATAAAGAAGGGCTTGTTCAACAGGTACATGGCAAGGGAACATACGTTAGACTTCGTGAGACAAAGGATACAGTATGGAATTTCCAAGGGTTTTCGGATTTAGCTCGAAGACACAACCAAATACCAATTACCAAAGTATTGGAAAAGAAAACCTATTCTAAAGATGGAGATTATTTTTTAAAGCTGGTTCGTTTACGAGGGTTAAAATCGGAGGAAACAACAACTTGGATGACCATTGATACTTCCCACCTACCTTTAAAAATATTTCCCAATCTGGAATCAAATGACTTTTCCTCCGTATCACTCTATGAATTAATGCGGGAAACCTATAACATTCACCCACACTACACAAATTTGAACTTAGAACCAATAATGAGTACACCACTAATATGTGAAAGATTAGAGTTACAAAAAGAACAACCTTTATTAAAAAGTTCCGGCATTGTTCTAACGGAGAGTAACATTGAAATAGAACGCCTCGAAATTATTTATAGTCCAAATTTTAAGTTCAAACTTTCTCAATACATCCATTCATAAATATTACTTTTACAATAAAGCCCCTTTCAAGCATGTTAGATTAAAGCTAAAAACCAACTTAAAGAGTTATAAACTTTAATCTAACATGATTGACAATATCCTAGGAGCGATTTATACTTTAATTAACTCATACGTATGAGTGGACAAGTTAGGAGGATGTATAAATGAAAGATAAGATTCTAGGAACGTTATATGGTTTAGCAATTGGTGATGCATTTGGCATGCCATCTGAATTATGGAGCAGGCGAAAGGTAAAAGAATTTTTTGGCAGAATCACTACTTTCTTGGATGGTCCTGTAGAGAATGAAGTTGCGTGTAACTTTACAAAAGGACAATTTACCGACGACACAGCCCAAGCATTACTTATACTTGATGCACTTAATAAAAATAACTTTAAGCCATCTGACAAACTTATTGCAGAGGCTTTAATTAATTGGGCAAATGACACAAACGCTTTTGACAATAATATTCTTGGACCAAGTTCTAAGGCAGCTTTAAACGCTATTAAGGTCGGTGAAGATCCATCTGTGCACACAAAGAAAGCGTTGACAAATGGAGCTGCCATGAGAATTGCTCCGATTGGCACGCTTTTTTCCAGCACACAACAAGCTGAATTAGTAAATTATGTGCGTAAAGTCAGCCAACCAACACATGCCAGTGACGTAGCAATTGCTGGTGCTAGTATGATTGCACATGCGGTTAGCTTGGCAATAGAAGATAAATCCTGGAATGAAATAATGGAATCAACTATTAGTATTTTTGATATAGCTGTTAAAGAAGGTGAAGAAACATTTTCTGCATCTATTCCTGAGCGACTAAAGTTAGGTATGGAATTTGCCGAAACATACAAAGATAATGAGGAAGTTTTTGCACAGCGGATTTATGATGTAATAGGCTGTGGCACCTTAACAAGTGAATCAGTTCCAGCTGCATTAGCAATTGCTTATTATTGCAAGGATCCCCATGATTGTGCCCTTTTCTGTGCAAATATCGGGGGAGATACTGATACAATTGGTGCTATGGCCACTGCTATTTGCGGAGCAAAGTCTGGATATAAAACAATTAACAAAGATTGGATTAATATGATAGATCAAAATAACGATGTGCAGTTACACGATTATGCTGAGATGTTGGAAAAAGAAAGGCTAAAATAGGAGGGATTCACATGGAAAATAAAGAGAAAATATTTCTGACGGATGAAGAGAAAACGGGTAAGCCAAGAGATCTCTTTTTCATTTGGTTTGCTGCTAATATGGGAATACTCGGTATTGTATATGGAGCAATCATTATAGGATATGGCTTAAGTTTCCTACAATCGATCCTCGTTGCAATTCTTGGACCATTGTCTTTTGCACTTGTCGGTTATGCAAGCCTTGCTGGAAGAGATAGTGGAGCTGTCACATTTATGCTTTCCAGAGCTGCATATGGCTTTAAAGGAAATCATATTCCTGCCTTTATTGGCTGGGCTGGACAAGTTGGCTGGTTATCTGTTAACGTTTCAACAGGTACATTAACCCTTTTGGCTCTATTCAGCGCTTTTGGAATAAGTACTAACACCTTATTAATCGTGATCAGCTTGGCTATTTTTGCAGGTCTGGTTATTACGTCCAGTTTTTTTTCACATGAAACGCTTGTATCGATTCAAACATTTTTCACGTATGTGTTCGGCGGACTAACTTTACTTGTTCTTGCTATGCTGATACCTAAAACAGATTGGAATACGCTCTTTTCCATGAGCAGCGGTCCCTGGTTGACTGGTTTCTTACCTGCACTTGCGTTTGTTATCGTCGGGACTGGCTTAACTTGGACAAATGCATCTGCAGATTATAGCCGTTTTCAAAAAAGAAACAACAAATCTTCAGCCATTATCGGTAATGTAACAATAGGTGCATTCATTCCGTTATTTTTTATCATTGGTACAGGAATCCTGTTAGCCACGTCCGCACCAGAGTTATCCAGTGCAGAAAACCCTATCTTACTTATCAGTGAAATACTACCAGAATGGATGACCGTCATTTATCTTTTCGCTGCACTTGGAGGTCTTACTCCTATGTGCTTTATCGGCTTAAAGTCTTCCAGATTGATTATGGGAACCTTTAATATACAGATGAAGGATTCTACTGCAATTACGATACATGCAATTATTATTACATTGATACCTCTTTATGTACTGGTAGTATCAAGAGATTTCCTTGGCTATTTTGAAGCATTTTTAGGGCTTCTAGGTATCGGATTGGCCGCTTGGGTTTCCATCTTCATCATTGACTATATATTTTTACGAAGAAATCAAGGCTATGATTCCAGATTGCTAGAAGATGCGGAGTATAATAAAGTAAATCTAGGCGGTGTGGTAAGCTGGTTTGCTGGCGTTATTGTCGGATTACTTCTTACTTTCTTTGCTTCTACAAGCTTCGATCTGCTTATCACGTTTGTAATAAGTGGAGGACTTTATTATATCACGAATGTTCTCCGTAAAACCGATCAGTATCAGGAGGAAATTTCATGACTGGACATAAACTAAGCTTTCATAAAATAAACAGTAAGAAGAAAGCATTGATATTGGGCAGTGCTGTCATTGATGTTATCGTAACCATACCAGCACTTCCGAAAACTGGTGATGATGTGTTTGCCGGTAGTCAGGACGTCATTGTAGGAGGCTGTGCATATAATGTTGGTAATATCCTTAAACAGCTAAATGCATCCTATGATTTGATGATCCCAATTGGAAATGGCCCCAATGCTATGCATATCAAAAAACAGATTGCACTAGACGGTCATGATCAAATGCTAAGTGATTTAAACGGAGACAACGGTTGGTGCTTATGTATAGTAGAAGAAAATGGAGAACGGACATTTATAACTGTTCCCGGGATAGAGAATGACTGGCAGGAAGACTGGTTCGAACAAGTAAACCTTCGAGAATATGATTATATATATTTATCGGGATACTCTTTTGAAGGAGAATCAGCAAAAGTGTTGCTGAATCAACTGCAAAACAAAAAAGAGGAAACAGATATTATCTTTGATCCATCTCCGCGAGTCAGTAAAATGAATAAAACTCACTTGAACGAACTCTTGGAATTAGGAACCATTCTGCATTGCAACCGAGACGAACTTTTAGCATTAAGCGAGCAGGACGATATCGAAACTGCTGCAAAAGCAATGAATAGAAAAACGAATAAACCAGTAGTAGTTACGCTTGGTAGTGAAGGAACATTATATGTAGACAATGGTACATCAAAACTTTGTCCAGGCAGAAATGTGCCTTTAGTAGATACAATCGGTGCCGGTGATACGCATACAGCTGCTTTTATCGGAGCCTTACTTGATGAGCAATCTATAGAAACGGCTTGTATATGGGGAAATGATGCCGCTGCTAAAGTTGTTCAGGTACAGGGAGCGAATGTGGAACTTTTTGAGGACGAGATATAAGTACTTACTATTGAGAAGAAAAAAATTTACACCAATTAAATTCTCAAAAAAATACGTTGAAGATCTTTAATACTTACGTTAAAAAACCTGAATTGGAAGATATTACTTCCATTCAGGTTTTTTAATAACTTATACTTTTAGTTTCTTTTCCACTCTTTCCGTCACTGCTTCTTGCAACTTTTTCAACTCCGTCAATCTGACTCTGTAAAAATTGAGCAATAAATTTAATTCGTCATAAAATAATTTAATACATTCGGCAAATCTCTTTTCCAAATAGCCCATTCGTGGTTTTCTTCTAGTTCTATATATTGAATCGTTGCACCTTTTTTAGTAAGCATATCATTTAATTCTCGATTATACGATAGAATATTCATCTTTTCATTTGTAATTGGGGAGATAAAATCATCCTCATATATACCAACTGTTTGATAAACGTTCCAATTTAAATGGTCAACACTTTCTAACAATTGGATGTCTTCTTTAGAAATGGCTGCTGATTGAAGCAATAAATGGGTACATTTTTCGGGATTTGTCATAGCCAGATTAAAAGATAAATTACCAGCCAATGAGTCTCCAAGATACCCACGTTTTACAATATTTATATTAAACGTTTCTATTTCTTTTTCTATTGAAGGAATAAATTCATCTGTCATAAATTGAATATATTTTTTAAAGCGATTTCCTCTTCTATTATAAGAATGCCATCTTTCCAATGAACTTCCCGGATGAATTAGAACAATTATCATTTTGTTTGCTAGATGTGGATTACTTGCAAGAAGTTTTTTAAACGTTTTTTCCATTCCACCTAATCTTAAATAGTCTTTTCCATCTTGCACATACAAAACATAAGCTTCTTTTATATTTTCTACTGATTTTAACATAATATATTCATAGTTTATTTTTAATGTTTTACTGGAAAATATTCTTGAGTTCTTCATTAAAACACAATTTCCTTCCCTCAAAGAATTAGGCTAAATCAATATTTTCAGGCCAATGTAGCTGAATACCATTTTTATCCAACATCTTCTGGTAGGATAATAAATGATCTTGATTATCACGCACATCATGAACAGTAATATTATTTAAAATGGCATATGCAGCCAAAAAACCGACAGATTCCCCAATATTCCACTCTGTAGGATGTACACGATAACAACCATTGGTCATTTGTGTCGTACCAATATTTTTACAAGCCGGCAATATATTTTTCATTCTTATTGGTAATACAGCACCTAAAGGAATTTCGTACGGGTAACTTGACAGATAAAAGGTTCGATTAGAGTGAACGGTGTGATGCAAATCAAGATGGTAGCTCCCTACTCCAATACTATCTTTATATTTGCGAATTCCTTTCTCCCCTCTAAATTGTTTATTAACATCCATTTCCGTAATAGTATAAACGGATTTAATCCTTCTTGACTCTCTTATATATGGGTATTTTGCAAGTCCATCCTCGGTGCCAAGTACATCTTTTCTAAGCCGTAGACCTGGATAGCCTTTGCCGCCATCAAGCCTTGGTGCTTCAGTCTGGAGCCAATATAATAAAGATAAACTTAACTGTTTTGCACCATGTAGATTTTTTTGTCTTTCTTCTTCTGACACATCAACAATTGCGCCTAAAAAATAATCATTTTGTGGCCAGTTGATTAATGATACATCCCCTTCATATATGTCATCACTTAGATTATCGACAGCTAATGCACGACGATAAGTAAATAGAGAAGGAATGTCCTTATCATTTGGGAATAATGTAAACTCCTTTAACGTAGAGGTATCTTCGCTATTCACTGCGTACCAACTCAATAAAGGATATGTTGAATAACTAGGAATAAATTGCTTCCAAAACTCATATTGCTCAGGTTTTTCAATGGTAAAATCTTTACCTTCTAAATAATCTACTGCAAACACATATGTAATAGATTGCATATCAAGTGGGTCTTCTTGGTCCAAGGCATGTGGTTCTCCTGTTGTTTCCTTTGATTCAGCTCCAGTTACATATTCCACGTTCGCAAGTGGTAAAACATCACCGACTTCAGTTGCATCAATGAAATACTTACCAAATAGCGTTATTTTATCACCTTTCAATAGATGACGAACCGTTACAGTTGTGACAAAATCACCGTCTGTACTGGCGGAATCGGGTTTGTAGTGATAGTAGACTTGAATTCTTCCACTATTTAAATAAGGTGCAAGCATGTCTTCTAACACTTTTAAAGCTACTTTCGGCTCATGAGACAAGCGACTAACCCATGCGTTTCCAGGATTTAAAAAATCATCCTTTTTTGCTGCATCAGTTAAAGGATAATTTGTTTTATAATATTCACGTACTCTATTTCGAAATTCTCGATATGTAGCTGTACAACCGAATTGCTCAATCCATGGATGTTCATCTAGAGGGACACCTTGGCTCGTAAGTTGACCACCAATCCAATCGGTTTCCTCTGTCAAAATCACGTTTAATCCCATTTTTGCTGCCGATAAAGATGCCATACATCCACCAAGACCACCACCTAAAACGATGACATCTGCTCTTTTTTCCCTATGCAAAACCATCACCCTTTTTTTCTATTACTTGTACAAAAGATTTCGTAATTAACTGTGGTCTTGTAATAGCACTTCCTACAACCACTGACCAAGCTCCTAATTCAAGCATTTTCTCTGCTTCATTAGGAGTATTAATTTTTCCTTCTGCAATAACCGGAATAGTATATGTTTTACAAAGTTCTTCCACTAGAGCAAAATCCGGACCATCCTTTTGTTCTGTTTCTTTTGTATAACCAGAAAGCGTAGAAGAAAGAATGTCCACATTACATTCATAAGCATACTTTGCATCTTCAAGTGTCGCAATGTCTCCCATAACAAGTGTGTCACTATTTTCATGAATGTAATCAACCAAGTCTTTTAATTCCTCTCGATGAGGTCGTGTTCGTTTCGTTGCATCTAAAGCGATAACTTCTGGACGTGCAGTAAGCAACTCTTTAATTTCTTTCATAGTTGGTGTAATATATATTTCGCTATTAGTATAATCACGCTTAATAATTGCAATTACTGGAAGATTTGTTTGTTTTTTAATGGCTATACAATCTGATACAGAGTTGCATCTAATCGCTTTTGCTCCACCTTCTTTTGCGGCTTGAGCCATTTTTGCCATGATTTCAGCTCCATGTAATGGTTCATCTTCAAGCGCCTGACAAGATACGATTAAATGGTGATATATCTCATTTAAGAAACTATTTTTTTTCATACTTACTTCTCCTTGCCCATACTTTTTTATACGGTGAGAATGGAGATTAGCCAAAATTCACTTTTAAGTCGATCCCACATTCAAACATTCGATTCCAAGGGGCATATGTTTTTAATTGTTCTATTTTTACATGGTGAAAAGAACGACCAAATTCCTTATTAAAAGAGTTTTGTAATCGTTTATCTCTCTCTTGATTGACAATATCTGCCTTCCTTTTCAGATCAAAATAATTCAGGTCATGTTTTGATAAAAAATCAGAAACCATCTGCATACGTATTTCAGTTTGATATAAAAAGTCATCTAATAAATGATAGATAATATTTTCTTGTATTTTATTTAAATGGCCAAATTGACCAATGACACCTTGAGAAATGGTTGTACCTAATGTATTACAGTTCGTATTCCATCCCTTATAAGATAGCAGTTTACTTAGAATTCCCTCGTTATCCATCAACCTAATTAATTCATAATCGCCACCGTTAGCAAAAGCAGAATCTGCGACGATTACATGCTTTTCTTGTTCAATATATTTTTTTATTTGCTCAACAAATATCAACATATTTCGAAAGCTTGAATAAGTTACATCTCTTTCAGTCTGATCCCAAGCTTCCTGCATTACTCGTCCAGGAACGTTGTAGGCTAGAATCAAATCAGCATCTTCTGGACGTTCTGCCAATCGACATCCTGCAGCATAAATATGAGACTTCATACTTTCAGCAAAAGGTCGATCCTCGTACATTGGAATAAGTGTAGGTCCAAGTGTACTGCTCCAAATTGGATAAATTTTTGGTTGATAACCTTTCATCTCGTTATAAAGACGAGCAAGCAATGTTGCTCCTACCTCGTCTGCACCTGGATAAATTAATACCTGTTTATACAAACGCAATTGTTCACGTTTAGAAACAACTACCTTTTGATCCATTGCTGTATAACCAAATTCCGCACTATCATCTTGAGGAATAACTAGAAAAGAGATTACCTCTTCCTTCACTAAATCAAGGACATATTCGTTCACCTTGGAATTGAAATGTCTTCTTTTCTCATAGTCTTCTACAAAGTTTTGAGGTAACGTATTTTGAATTTCAGCTAATTGATCTTTTTCTTTTGCAGACAGTTGGACACGTCTGCTTTTATCCTTTAAATAAGCTTGTAAATATATTTCCTTTCCCCAATCTTCATAGTAATCTGGTTCCTCATCACTGGAGCTATATCTAGGTGTACGCATAATCATGTTCGATGCATAGATAGGTAGATCGGAATTCTTTTTACGTAAATCCCTTAAACGGTTCATCCACATAATTGCTTTCTCTTCTGTTAAATTATGTAACCGTGAAGGGATTAAACCTCCATATATGAGCATGTCAATACTAAGTATAATCGCATCAGATCGAGTTGCCTCGTTATCAATCCATTCCCATATTTTTTCCGTGTCCGAAGGGGTTTTTTTATTTCCAAAGAATTCATTTGGTGGTAAAAGTAACTCTATATCTTCAGATGTATTTGCAATTCTCTCAACGATATGGGTATTACATGGTCTTTCATCAATGGGTACATAAAGAATTTTCATGCTATTCTTCCTCCTGAATCTAATATTCCAAGTCACATATTAAGTTTTAGCGATACTAGATTCACGAATTTTTTTATAATTATTATTTTGTAGCTCCTTGAATAAAACTTCTAACAAAAATAAAATAGAGGCTTCACTAATGGAACCCTTAAAATTTTCAACATCATCTTTAGATGGTAGTAGCAAGGATAAATCGGATATATTGGCTATTGGTGAATCTTGCTGACTAGTTATTCCAACCGTCATGCATCCTAGTTCACTTGCGAATTTCAACATCTCCATAATCCTTTTATCATATCCTGATAAACTTAACCCTACAACAATCGTTTGAGGCTTTAGAATAAACTTAGACATGTCCATTTCATATTTACTTGAAAAAGCATCTACCGAGATACCGTATTGCATCAGTTTATATTTGGTCAATTGATTCACATATTCCATCTCGCCTGTACCATACAGAAAAAGTCTATCTGATAAGGCAAATTGATCCTTTAACGTTGCAATATCTAATGTATTATTCAATGTTTCCAATCTATTTAATATATCAACATAACCTTGTTTTACTTCCACCAAGGTACTTGTATCTGCTTTATCATGTATACGAGTACCAATAATCGTCTCTTTTGCCATTAGACGGAGTTTACTATAAGACCCAATGTCTAACTTTTTGCAAAATCTTGTAATCATCGATTCGGATACGTCGATCTTTTGTGCCATTTCTGAAATGGTGTTATTAGGAACATCATTCATATTTTTCATGATATAGGTTGCAATCGTTCTTTCACCTTTTGTCAATTTATGCCTGTTCGATTCAATCAATGTGGTAATTTTATTAAAAGGCTGCATAGATTCCTGTAACAAGAAAAAGCGTAACGCTCCAATCATACCAGCATCATTCAAGTTTCCGGCAATTTCTATTTTTGTTTTCTTTAAAATTGCTGGAATGATATCTTTCTTCAATTGTTTCTTAATTAACGGATATAAATAGTCTCTTTGATTGGTAATTCCACCGCCAATGACAATCATTTCTGGATTCATCATATAGGCAATTGTTGCAATTCCTTTTGAAAGATAGTAAACCATCCTGTCTATTTCTTCTATACAAATGACGTCACCTTTACGTGCATTCTCAAAAATGATTTTTCCGTCAATACTTTCTTCGGCGACCTCTTTTCTTCTTGCCACATTCTTTATTAATATTCTAGTGGATGCTAATTCTTGAAATTGGTCCCCTTCAATTGGTATATATCCGATTTCACCACCACTATAACTGTGACCAGTGTGTAATTTATTATCAATGATATAACTTCCACCAATTCCGGTGCCTACGGTTAAACAAAATAAACTTTTTGCATCTCTTCCTTTTCCAATCCAAGATTCAGCTAAACCTGCACAATTAACATCATTTTCCACTTCAACAGGTAATCGGAAATAAGCTTCTAACTCTTTTTTTATTGGGGTACCAGTATATTCAGGTATGAGCGAGGATGCATACAAAATTTCCCCTTTTTTAGAATCAACCTGTCCAGCAGTACTAATACAAATCCCACCGATCGAATAACGCTTTATAAGCCCATCACCGATCTCTTTTACCTTCCTTAAAACCTCTGGGCCTCCAAATTCTGCTTGAGTAGCTGTTTCATTTCTTTCTAAAAAATTACCTTTATCAGTAAGTACTCCATATTTTATTAACGTACCTCCTATATCAAATGCTATAAATTTTCTCATTGAACAAAACTCCCCTTAGGTCTGAATATCATTACCCTTTTACTGCTCCTTCTGTTACACCAGATATAAAGTGCTTTTGTAACCAAATGAAAATTAACAAACTTGGAATCGTCGTTAAAATTGAAGCAGCACTAATCAATTTTAAGTTTCCGCCATCAAAATTTTGTGACATTTGTGCTAACCCGATCGACAACGTATACATGCTACTTTCTGTTGTATTGATTAAAGGCCACAAATAATCTCCCCAAGTAAACGTAAACGTATAAATAGCTAACGAAATAATCGTAGGTTTAACGAGAGGCATAGCCACTTTAAACCAAACTTGAAAACGATTTGCACCATCCAAGTAGGCAGATTCCTCTAATTCCTTTGGTATATTTAAAAACGCTTGACGCATAAAGTAAATTCCAAATGCAGTGGAAATTTGTAAGACTGTTAGACCGAGGTGTGTATTTCGCAGTCCAAGATCCCCAGCGATTTGAAAAAGCGGAGCCATATAAAGTTGAAAGGGTACTGTCATCGTAGAAATGATGATGGTTAAAACAATGCCTCTTCCTTTAAATTCAATTCTAGAAAGTGCATACCCAGCAAGACTACTAAACAAAATATTTAACGGAACTGCAATTCCTGTTACGATAATTGTATTCCATAAAAACGTTCCGAAATTTGCCTTATTAAATGCATCAATAAAATTCGTTATAGTTGGATCCGTTGGTAATAAACCGTCATAAATCCCTTGACTTGGGGCCTTCAAAGCAATAAACAAAGTATACATAAAAGGACCCACGGTTACCAACGTAATACCAATCATTACGACATAGATGAATATTTTTTTACCTGCCTTTGTTTTCATTTTTTCAACTCCTTAAGCCCGCAAATCATCTTCACGTTTACTCGTCAGCTTCATTTGTATCAAAGATCCTATGATTGCTAATGCCAATAAAACGATTCCTGCCGCAGATGCAATACTAACGTCCAAATTGACAAACTTATCATATATATACATGACTAACGTAGTAGTTGCTCCAGCAGGACCACCATTTGTCGTCAATGCAATTTCTTCAAAAACCTTTAATCCATTAACGATTGTAAGGACGGATACTAATGTTATGGAAGGTATTAGCATCGGCATCGTGATTTTAGTAAACTGCTGGATGCCATTTGCACCATCTATACTAGCTGACTCATACAATTGATTTGGTATTGATTGAAGGTTAGCTAAATACATAATCATATAATAACCTAACCCTTTCCAGGCGGTAATGAATGCAACAGCAATCAAGGCGGTTGTAGAATTGGTAAGAAAGTTCATTGGCGAATCAACAATCCCAAGTTTAACTATTATTGTCGACAGAAGACTTTCTTGTGAATAGAGCATTTTCCACATTAATGCTGTAACAACAATTGGTGTAACGACTGGAACATAATATAAAACACGAAATAATCCAACCGTCCTAAGTTTTTGATTGACAAGAACCGCCAAAATCATTGGTAGAAAAATATTCATTGGAAGCACAATAACGACAAACAGGATTGTATTCACAAAGGCTTTCCAAAACATATCATCTGAAAATATTTCTTTAAAATTATCTAAACCAACAAATTCACTCGTATCGGCAATAATTTTATAATCCAACACACTCCAGCGGAACGCTTCAATAATCGGTATAATTAGAAAAGTCATCAATACTATGATGGACGGGAGTAAGAAAAGCCAAGGTGTTAAATGTCGGATCATTTTTCTCTTAGTTTGTGTGAAAGAAATTTTACTCACCTTATCCCCCCTGTAAGATTAGAGAGACTGGAACAAAATGTTTCATCAAATAAAACTTGAACAACTGCAAATAATCCGCTCCAAAAATATACTTCTCACATCCAAAGGTAGCTGGAAAGCCTCCTACGCTCCCGGCATCTAGGGTCGATGACATCAAAGGAAGTGACGATTGTCACCAACCTCATACAGGCGAACTAAAGGGTCTACCAATGCCTTTCCTCTCGCAGGACTCTACCTATTTCCTCGGCTTATTCTTGTGCATTGTTCGTCATTAGATTTGATCATTTTAATTTTGTTCCAGTCCCATTACTTTATATTAAAATGTTGGCTGAATATCTGTCTTCTCAAAAGATTCGTCCCATTTTTCTGCTATTTTTTGTAGTGCTTCTTCAGGAGTTAACTTACCTTGTAAGTTTTCTACATAAGTATTTTTTACAACTTCCCGAAGTTCTGCACTATTTTCAATTGGTGGAATGAGTGATTCAGCACGCTCTAAGGACTTAGCTGCTTCAAGCATTCCTAATGCTTTCGGAGAGTCTCCTGGATCTGTAAAATACGCATCTTCCAATGAAGCTTTTGTTGATGGTAAAACGGTACCAGCAATCTTAGCAAATTCAAGTTGATTTTCTGCATTTGTGACAAATTCAGCTAACGCTATTGCTGCATTTTGATTGTCTGATTTTGCCGGAATTGAAAAATTCATAACCGCAACATTCATCCTTGCATCTAAGTCATTCAATGGTTGAGCTGCTTTAGAAACTTCATAAATGTCAGGTGCTCCAGATTCAATCGGTCCTAAAAACGTTACACCCGATTCCGTTAATGAGATATTACCAGCCATAAATAGCTCTTGAGCAGTTGAGAAAGTACCTTCTGCATTTTCCTGAGGCATAATTCCTTCTTGATACATTTTTTGCGTTAACGAAAAGAATTCAACTATATCTTCATTATCTTGTAGAACCGTTTTCCCATCTTTAACAATTGGTTCTCCGTCTGCAAGGGTAAGCATCTTTTCCATTACAGTATCCCCTTCGTTAATAATCTGGAAAAAAGAAGGTTTTCCTGTTTTTTCTGTTATCGATTTTGCAGTTTCATAGATTTCTTGTGTGTTTGATGGAACTTCTGTAATACCAGCTTGTTCAAAATGATCGTTGTTATACCAGCTAACAGTTGTTGTCAAATACCAAGGTAAAGAATAAAGACCGTCTTCGAAATACCCTGCATCAAAAGGTCCTTCTAAGTATGAATCTTTTACTTCGTCAGTAACTAAATCCGACAACTCTAATAATCCGCCTTGGGAAGCAATGTTTACCATGTAACGTGGAGCCAAGTTAACTACATCTGGAACATCATCCCCGGATAATGAAGTTAATACTTTCTGTTCTATCTCGTTTTGCGGAATGTCTTCTATAATGACATCCACATTTGGATGAAGATCTTCAAACTCTTTCTTAATATCTGCAAAATAACTATCAAACGGTTCTCCCGCTAAAGAAGCTGTCCACATTACGACCTCACCAGAGAGTTCACCAGATGAATCCGCTTCTTGAGTATTATCATTACTGTTTTCTTTTTTACCGCCACAACCTATCAATCCAATCGCTAGGATCCCAATTAGTAAACTAAGTAATGTTATTTTTCCCCTTTTCCCCATTTAATCCTTCCTCCTTGTTTTTTGAAAAAATTTTATTATATATTAGAAAGCGTTTTCCTTTATCTATTTTACTTAAAACGTTATTACTTTTCAAGTATTTTTAAAAATTATTTTTATTTATATTTTAATTTTAAAAATTATTTCCCGAACAAACCAAAAAAATCCTTCCTTCAACTAAGTAATACAAGTTTTTTTATCGCCGTTACGTTAGTGAAAGCAATAGTATTGTGGTAAGTAAGTTTTTTAAAATTTTTATGGTAAAATAATGAAAATACTTGCACTTCTAGCATGTTAGGATTTGCTGAATTCTCTTGGAACTACCATTAAACACTGTATTCAAGAGATTTATTGTCAGAAGTTATCGTTACCTTACAATTGTTAGTATCCCCTAACTAATATCTAGGATGATCAGTTTAATCCTGGAATCGTATGAGGTGCAACTGTTTCTTTGGTAAATACTTCTTCTAATAAAGGCCACCAATCGTACATTTCAATATAAACCAAGTCAAACAGCATGACTCCATGTGTTTTACTTTCGGTCATCCGAATAGCTTCTTTAAATGATTCTGGTCGATCCTGATAATCAAGTAAGTATAAACTTCCATAAGTAAATGTTTCGTAGTTCGTTACTTCCATACTGAGATCAGCTGCCCCTTCCACACTATACCAATATGGTAATCCTTTAGCATCTGATTCCTCGATTGTCACATCACCATAATAAAGACCAGTCATCAAAAAGTCCAAATGATCTGCATAACCTGTTTCGTGATAGTCTGGAGTAGCCCACTCATAATCTGGTTGATAATTCTTGCTTCCCCAGTTGACACCTTCACTATAATACAAGGGATGCCATGAGCCTACATAAGTATTGAACAAAACATCCGAATTTTGTGATTTAACCAATTTTCTAGTTTCCTTGAAATAATTTTCAATATTAGCTGCACGCCACTTAATCCATTCCTTATAATGTTTTCCGGGAACAGTCACTTTCTTATTATCTTCAAATTTTACTGTAAAAATATCTTCTGGCCAGTTAACAACCTTTTGACCTATCTCTTTTTCAAATTCCGTGCGACTTAAATCACTGAAATCTGTATAAATATTGTTATACCGAGCACGATCCAATGTTATTCCATCTATATCATAATTGGTTACAAGCTCACTGATAATATTCCATGTAAACTGTTGTACCTCTGGATTAATCGGATTCATAAAGGTTTCTGTTGCATTTGTCTCTGAAGTTGGACGTAGATCTGATTGAACTTGTGAAATATCTATTTCTTCATTTATTTGAATATTATCCAGTACCCACTGACGAGCTTTTCCATGAGCAGATATCAAGTATCCATTTTTAGGAACAGTCACTTCTTGCTCTCCAATTGTATTACGGTCAATAATTTCCGTAACAATTCCATTTTCAACTTTTACCTCAATCCCCCAACGATTAGCGGGTGAAATCGTATTATTTTCAGGAGTGTAAATAATAAGTTGATCACTATTTCGTGTAATATCGAAACCAGCTATAGAATATTTATTTTCTTCACTATCAGTAACTACACGCGTAACATCGTAAACTATTGTCTGCCATTCTGGGTTTTCAATAGCAGGACCTTCAGCGTACTGATTACTGCCTGCAGCAAATGTATTGATATTAAGATGAACTTCTAAGTCATATTTCTTTGCTTCACGCACCACATTTTCAATTAAATCAAAATCAGCTGGATAACCTTGATATTTGGGATTCTTAGATGTACTTAAATGTGGTGAATATTCACTTGGATAAGGCACAAAACCAGTTGAACTTTTGACATCTAATACAATCGTGTTAATATTTGTATCTGCAGTCTTAGAGATAATATTAGCAACCTTCTCTGGAGTATTCAGGTTTTCAATGTTTGCACTTAAATCATACCAGAGAATACGCGCTTTCATATTTTTATTTTTAATCAAATTTCGTTTTGCATTATCGTTAGCTTTTGCTTCTATGGATGAAATGCCACCTAATGAAGTAAATAACATAACAATAGACAGAAAAAATATTAATATTCTTTTTAACAATGGTTAACACTCCTTATTTTTATGATTATAGTCTTATACCCCTAATTACCGCAGCCTCTCCTTTGCGTACGGGGAATTACTAGATTAATGGATTTTCCAAAGCATTATTTGTTTTTGAACCGATTTTTTGTACTTATTTGATAAGAATAATATGAGCTAGTAAATACCTCCCTTTATAAGTGAGAGGATGCCTAGAAAATCTTTTAAAAAATGAAGTTACTTCCAAACAAGTTATCTTTCGAATTGTTTTAATTACTAGAAACATTATCGATATAAGCATATTTTCAATTTAAATAAAACCTCCCCCATATATTCAGGTTTGTCTACACAGACTTTATACACCCCTTTCTCACTTGCAATCCCCCTAGAAGAAAACGCTTTCTTAAAATGATTTTACAAAATTAGTTATAATATATCAATGAATTTTAAAAATTCTTTTTATTTTTATTAATAAAATAGAAATTTTTTTCGTAGTTTTTTTGAATTGTTTTCAAAAAAATGATTGACTACATCTGTAATAGGGGATTCTTTTTTGTCTATTTTAAAAGTTACCTATTAATGAGGACGTAATTCTTCCAAAAGATTTCGCTTTACAACATCCAAATAACTATTTGGATGTTCTATATCAAGGTATACCAATAGCTCTTAAAAATTCAAATGTATCAAGTAAAGATATTGCTGGTATCGGAATAACATTCACTTCTTCTACCATGATGGCAGTAGATAACCATTTAATTCCTTTATGCTTATATAAGGAACACGAAAATAATCCTCATGCTTGGGTAAAGTTATGGAAACACCATGGTGCACAAAAAGAATCAGAAGAAATTTATAACCTAGCAATAAGTCGTGATGAAAAATGGCTTAAATCATATGGTAACCATGTATCTGCTGAATGGTTTTTACCTAAATGTTTGGAAACATTCTATAAAGCCCCAGAGTTATATGACGAAGTGAATTTATTTATTGAAGCAGGTGATTGGATTGTTTCAATCTTAACTGACGAGGTTATTCGTAGTAATTACTCACTTAGCTTTAAAGCATTTTGGAATGAAGTAGATGGATTTCCAGAAGATTTTCTATCAAATCTCAATTATTGATGCTCATTCTTCACTTCTAGGAATTGGTGCTTTCGAGGATAAGCAATTAACTATGGTAATGGGGACATCTACCTGTCATTTAATGTTAAATGAAAAGAAAAGGTATGTAACTGGTATTTCGGGGGTAGTTAAAGATGCAATTATTCCTGAATTGTATGCATATGAAGCGGGACAATCTGCAGTTAGCGATCTATTCTGGTGGTACAGCCAGCAAATTCCTGAAGCCTATACACAAGAAGCAATTGATAAAAACATCACTACTTTTCAGTTGTTAGAAGAAAGAGCAAAAACACTCCAACCTGGTGAAAATGGTTTAATTGCTTTGGATTGGTTTAATGGAAACCGTTCTATTCTCTCAAACTTCGATTTAAGCGGAATGATTTTAGGAATGTCCTTGGATACAACTCCTGAAGAAATTTATCGCTCACTTTTGGAAGCTTACGCTTTTGGTGCAAAAGTCATTATTGAAACATATGAAAAAGCAGGTTTAGCCGTTGAAGAAGTATTTGCCTGTGGTGGTTTGCCACAAAAAAATGATCTTTTAATGCAAATTTATGCTGATGTGCTTAATAAAAAAATTCAAGTTTCTGCAACAGATCATGCTTCTGGCATTGGAGCAGCAATTCTGGGAGCAGTGGCTAGCGGTTTCTTCAGAAATCTTAACGAAGCATCTAATAAAATGAAACAACCTTTTAATAAAATTTATGAACCTATTGAAGATAATGTTAGAATTTATAGCAAATTATTTAAAATCTATAAGCAAATACACGATCTTTTTGGGGTGAAACATCCTCATATAATGGAAAAGGTTAAAAATATCCATTAAAGAATCTGTAAAAATAGTTATAATTAATTATTTTTATATGGTTATCTGTAATTATCATAAATTATCTCATGTTTCATGTCATCGTAAATACTGTTCAAATAAATATTAGAAACCAGTGATTTGGGATTCATTATAAAATGCTCTCTATAGGTACAAATTAATGCATTATTTAGAAGTACCGATATATTTTTTGATGGATATATAAAAAAGACAGAGAAAATGTCAGATTTAAAGCTTTGTTAAAATACCTTGGAGTAGGAATAGCTGCATGTGCAATATAGGGTTCTTTAGTACTTAAGAAAGTACGGAACAGGTATTATTGATATCCTTGGTAGGACCACTCCATGGTAAGGATATGGGAGTAAAGTTGTTTAGGATTTATATTCAAGCAGGTATATTCTTTGCAATCGTATCTTATATTATAGTAATTCTTGTTCGTAAGAAAACCAGAAAGTCTATAAAAGACTTTTTCTCGAAAAAGTTATAGTAATCCTTACCACAAAAAAGTAATCATCTTCTAGCAGTACCTGCTTAGGCTTAGGATGATTACTTTTTTCTGAGACTATCGCTGACTGTTCTTCTAAAATAATTAGATGTTATATTGGCACTAGATTCAACAGAGATTTCGTTCTAATCCACGGTAAACGTTCAGTAAATATTTTTCTTTTACATTTATCGTTTTTAGAAAACCATTTATAGGATTTCACGTGACTTGAATAGGAGAATCAAATATTTTCCCCAGCTTCATTATGTTTAACTTATTGAAAGCCTCTTCTGTTATCATGACACCGCGAATTTTAACTACTTTTTACCTGTCTGTCTAAAGAGGGAGTTTATATTCAGTATATTTCGATCCATCTATTTTAATTTTTATCCTTCAGTTTTAATTCTACTCACTGGCTCACATACGTTTTAAATCCTTCCAGCACATCATCCAATTGCTCATCAGATAAAGGTTTGATACTATTCAATTGGTGTGTACCGTATGCTAATTTTGCGACTTCTTCTACCGTCTCTGCTCTTCTGTATGCATCCGCCAACGTGGAACCTACAGTGACCACTCCGTGATTCGCCAACAACACACCATTGGCATCATCCAACGCTTCCACAGCATATTTCGCCAATAATTCAGAACCATATCTTGCATACGGGGCAACCGGTACTTCTTTACCAATATCAGCAATCATATAATGGATAGGTGGAATCGGTAGATGGGCACAAGCAAACATTGTTGCATACGTGGAATGCGTATGGACGACCGCTTCAATCGCATCGCTTTTTTTATACATATTCGTATGCATTTGTGTTTCTGAAGAAGGTTTCCGGTACCCGGCAACAACTTCACCTGTGTTTAAATCTATTTCTAGCACGTCTTCTTCCGTCATTTCATCATAAGGAAGTGCAGACGGAGTGATATACATAATGTTTCCCTTTCTGACACTAACATTTCCAGACGTACCGACGGTTAATCCTGTACTTGAACACATTTTTGCATACTTTACAACTTCTGATTTAATTGACATTAAATTTTTCTCTCCTTCTATCTGGTGTAAGATCGTTAATTTGATTTCTGTAGTTATACCACTTTTTATATAATGTGAGGTAATTTAAATTACCAGAAGGCTTAAATGTTTTTAAACTGTCTCTCACTTCATTTTCTACACCTAGAGCTTCGTTACAAATAATGACCCCACCCACAATCGAAGCTTGGCTATAACCCTCTTTTATAATAATTTCTTTATTTAATAAGTCCGCTAACATTTGGGGTAACACTTTCCCTTTAAATCCGCCTCCACAGCCGTAAACATAATTTTTAGACGTAGGAGATATATCTAATAGGACATCAAAGTTATATTTAATGGCACTTGCGATATCGAAAATGATACCAAATACAAAATCCGCTGCCGTCAATTCATGGTGTGCTGGTGCATCCATGAAAAAACCACCTTTTTCTAACGGTAAATTTTTGTCAAAAACTAGTGTACCAAATGATGCGATTGTCTTCGGATCTTCCAAAGCCATCACCTCGTCCTCAATCTCCTCATATGATTTATCAGGGAAAAATACCTTTTTTAATCTTTGGTAATTTAATCCTGAAACTCCAGCATTCGTTTCAATGATGAATTCGTTTTCATTAACGTGTCGATTTACCCAGCATCTCGCCTCACTGTCTACTAGATATTGATCGAGAACCTTGACAATAGGTGAAGTAGTACCAGACACGATAACGATATCATCTATCTCCGATTGAGATTTTTTAGCGGCAAGCTGTGTGTCTGCCCCTCCTACAATAAAAGGAATCCCTTCCCCTACATTAAACCGCTCCGCCGCTGCTTCGGACACAGCACCAAGAATTGTTCCACTCTGTCTTATTTTAGGAAGCCAATCGGAAGGAATACCAAAAATTCCACATAATTCAGGTGACCAATCATTTTTCTTCACATCAAATAATAAAGTCTCAGAGGCTTGAGAACTTTCATACGCTAATTCATTTGTGAATTCATAACCGATCCAATCACTGATACTTATAAAAGAGGCAATCCGCCCCCATAACTCAGGTTGTCTTTCCTTTACACCCTTAAGCTTTAGTGCAGAGAAGACAGTTGTTGGCCAACGTCCAGCTTTTTCATAAACAGTCTGAAAGTTAGTAATATCCTTTTCCCATTCTCTTCCCCTGTTATCAACGTTCGGCAATCCAATGATCGGTGTCCCGTCTTCATCTAGTAATACAATCCCTTCTCTTTGACTGGTTGAAAGTACTGCTTGAATGTCGATATTCGGACTTTCAGAAATTGCTTTTTCAATCAAATTACTTATTTCATTTAACATTCTATCAGCATCAAAAGAAACAGCATCAGGGAAATTGCGATCTCTATCGTACTGCACATCACTCGTCTGAATGGAAGTGATTTCCCCACTAGGAGTAACAACTGCAACTCTCGCATTCCCGGTTCCTATATCAATAATCAAGTAACCTTTTTCCATGTCTTCCATCCTCTCAATTTTCTTTAATAATAAGTTGATCTTTATTAAAAAGATTCGGCGGTATATTGCCCTTCTGCCATTCAATTAATCCATTATTTAAAATAACGGAATGGTGGTCTTCCACTTCATAACTTGCCCCGGCAATATGTGGCGTAGCCAAAACATTGGGTAACTGAATCAATTGATAATCCTTTTCAGAAGGAGGTTCCACATCAAATACGTCCAAAATAGCACCCCGAATTTTCTCATTAGTCAAAATATTAATTAAAGCATCAGTATCCACTACTGCAGAGCGAGCGGTATTGACGAATATCGCTTCGGATTTCATCATTCTGAGTAAATCTTCATCGATGAGATTTTTCGTCGCATCATTTACCGGTAAGTGAATAGAGACAATATCACTCGTTGAGAACAACTCCTCCAAGGAGAGACTTGCATACGTTGAATCAACTTCCGAAACAAATGGATCATAGTACTGGATATGACACGGAAAATGTTTAATCATATTCGCAATAGTTTGTCCAACCGCTCCGAATCCAACAAATCCAACTGTTTTACCTGCCAACTCATTCCCTTTAAATTGTAAATAAGGTCCAAGCATTTTACCGACCCAATTATTTTCCTTTAACCATTGATTACTCGGAATCGTATTTCGCATAAACGTAATGATGTTACCGATAAATAACTCAGCTACTGCCTGTGCATTTCGTGCAGGCGTGTTAAAAACAGGGATATTTTTTGCTGTTGCAAATTGCACATCCACATTCACCGGATTGGCACGACAAACCCCGATAAATTTCAAATTAGAGTATTCCCGCAAAACATACTCACTCACTTCATCTACTTCTGTTATTAAACCATCGAAATCATGTTCTTGTAATAAAGATAAAACTTCTTCTTCCTTAAAAGCTGCACCATTATCCCTCCAAGAACGATAAATAACTTCTCCAAATACATTTTCCAACTCTTGTAAACACTCTTGATTATATGGTGCTGTCACTAATACTTTCATAAGAAGTACTCTCCTTTTATGTCAATTTACGTAAGCAACGATTTAACGGTTTCATCTGTTGTAATTAAAATGTTGATTAACCTACCAGTCAATGCACCTTGAATCGCTTTTGCTTTATCCTTTCCATAAGCTAAAGCGATACGAGTAGGAATTCTCAATAAGTCGATTGGCTCTGTACCAAGGACCCTTTCCGAAATGTGTTCCAACGAAAAACTTCCATTTTCATCGTAAAAATGTAACATGATATCCCCGACACTATTCATCAGTAATTCTTCATACGTTAATTCAGGAATAAGACGAGATTGCAAAATTGTCGAATCGGGACTGGCAGTTCCTATCCCCATAATCGCGATATCAATATTTCTCATCTCTTTATGACTATCTTGAATATTTTTATCGTTTAGAAATATTTCCTTCACTTCTTTCGACTCCACTATTGCAGGGGCTGGAAGAAAATGTGGGGTTGCATCTAATGCTTGTGCCCAGTTTTGAATAACAGAGGTAGCAGGAATTTCATTTTCAACTTTGCCAACACTACCAGTCATTTGAATAATTTTTAATTCAGGTCTACCTTCACAATTATTCATATACCTTCCCACATTGGAGACTGTTTTCCCCAAACCTAAACCTAAAGAACCTTGATAAGGAAGAATACTATTTAAATAATTAACCGCTATCATTTCGTATAAAGATTCATTACTCTCTTTAATTACGACCGCATCTTTTAATTTATATTCACTTTTTAGCTGTCTTTCCAGATCAGTCCGTCTCGAATTATCTGACTTGGAAGTAATGTGGAATTGGACGATACCCTCCTTTTTGGCTTCATTAAGAAAACGAGCAACCGATGAACGGCCAATATCCAATTGTTCGGCTATAGTCTGTTGATTCATATCCAAAACATAATACATCCTAGCTATTCTTTCTAAAAAATCCCTTTTGGACATTTGATCAGTAATATTACTTTTGTCCATAACGTTATACCTCCATTATAATCGCTTGATTCATTTTTGCAACAAATTTTTATTAATACATAGGTGAAACCTCACAATAATCAAGTTTACTTCTTTTTGTTTTTTCAAAATTATATACTTGATATTGTTTTTAAAGGGTGATAATATTTGTCTATAAAGAACATTTTATCATAATTTAAACAAATGTCCAAGTAAGGAGGAGTGCTTTCACTTTATGTAAGCGATTAAATTATATTCATAGGAGGGTTAACATTGAATTCATTAAACCAACAAAACAATTTTCTTTACAAAATTGGGATCCCGCCCAATTTAGCATGGGGATATTTAGGAGTATTGATTTTCATGCTTGGGGATGGAATTGAACAAGGATGGATCAGTCCTTATTTAGTTGAAAATGGTTTCACAGTTCAACAAGCTGCATCGTTACTCACTGTCTATGGCATTACCGTGGCAATCGCTGCTTGGTTCTCCGGAGTATTAGTGGACATGCTCGGCGCAAAACAAACAATGACTATAGGATTGATTGTTTATTTAATTGGAACAATAACTTTTATATCTTTAGGAATATCTAGTATGAATTTAGCAATCATGTTTCCGACTTACGCTCTTAGAGGGTTTGGTTATCCACTCTTTGCATATTCCTTTTTAGTATGGATTTCATATAGTAGCCCGAAAGAAAAATTGGGAACAGCAGTTGGATGGTTTTGGTTCGTGTTTTCCGGCGGATTATTCGCTATGGGAGCATTCTCATCCAGCTTCCTAATCCCGGCAATTGGTCATATTAATACATTATGGACCTCTGTCGCTTGGTCATTAGTAGGAGCATTTTTCGCTCTCATCATGAATCGGGATAAAATTAAAGTGACTGCTAATTCCGAAAGTAACGAGGAAAAAAGCAAAGTCAAAGAACTACTCAAAGGAATTACAATCATGAAAGAAGAACCAAAAGTAATGATTGGAGGAATTGTACGAGTAATAAACTCATTAGTTACATTTGCGTTTCCTGTATTCATCCCAATGTATATGATTGAACACGGATACACAACCGCAGAATGGTTGCAAATATGGGGGACATTATTCACCTCGAATATAATCTTTAACTTAATATTCGGATTTATCGGTGACAAACTCGGTTGGAGAAATACAATTATGTGGTTTGGTGGTGTGGGTACCGGGTTAAGTGCACTCGCATTATACTATGTACCAATCCTAGTTCCAGGAAACCATACCGTATTAGTGATCGTCACGATACTATTAGGAGCATTCTTAGCCGGATATGTACCACTATCTGCCCTAGTCCCATCACTTGTTAAAGATAAAAAAGGCGCAGCAATGTCCGTCCTCAACTTAGGTGCAGGCTTACCAACCTTCCTCGGACCTTTAATCGTCGGTTTACTAATCGGCTTCATAGGTACAGTAGGAGTCGTATGGGTACTGGCAGGAATTTATTTCTTCGGAGCATTCTTAACGAATTATCTTGTGATAGACTCCAAGGAACTTGAAGATAATAAAAAGGAAAGACAAGAACTAGATCACTTACCGACCCCGCCAGAAGTAGGTAGTGATGTCAAATAGTCCTTGCCATTCCAACCCATATAATATATTATACTAATCAATTTGAAAAGCTAAAGTGATATAACTTCCAATGCCATCCATCAACAAGGGTGGCATTGTTCTTTTCTAAGATATCGCTATCTCCAGATATCATCTTGCATCATTTGATTTAAAAACTTCATCAATTGTTTGGACCAAAGCAAATGACTGAGGCACTGGGAAAAATCAACCTGATTAATCCTTCAACGCTTTCCATGTATTCAAATCAATATGAATGTTGGTAAAGCAATATTTGATCCCAAAGAAAGCTTTATTGTAAGAGCCAAAATGCTGTATTCAATCAGATTTCATCGCTATAATTACATACTCTTTCCCTATTTCAATTCTCTTCGATCCCATTTATTTTCCCCCTTATCGTAAAAATTGAAAGAAACTATAAGCATAAATCAACACTTTTATATAGTTCCTTACAACGACCATTCGATACAAAGTATCAAAATCCTTCTCAACCTATTAGAATTAACCATAATTTTCCATGCACCCATTTTTGTAACTATCTGTCTTTCAACCACAAAAGAGCCTGTGATTAATATTAGTTATCCACAGGCTTGAAATGCAGGATTATTAAAATACAAATTTACACCAATTTTTTATACCAATTCTTTAGTAAATACTGCGCTTCTTCCAAGTTTACTTTTTTAAAGTTGATTGTTCCACGAAGAGGGAGTTGTGCAATTTTCCACAAGTCAACTGTAATTATTGTACCAATAGTTGCATATCCTCCCGTAGTTTGACTATCAGCTAAAAGTATAATTGGTTGACCAGTTGAAGGGATTTGAATCGTACCAAAAGTGGCAGATTCAGATACAATATCTGCTTGTGTTCTATGTTCAAGAGGCTGTTCACCAACTATCATACATCCCATTCTATCCCCGGTTTTAAAAGTATATGTTTGTTCATAAAATAACTTAATTGATTCTTCTGTAAAATATAATTCGTTATGACACGGCAGAACCCTTAATTCAATATGTTCCTCATACTTTGGTATCCATTCAGACGATAATTTTAATCCAATATTGGAAGCATTATTTGATTTCGCAAAAATGATATCACCTTTATTTAAGCGCCTATTCATTTTTCCTCTTTCATATGTTGAACAACTTCCAAGTATAGACTCAGATGCAATGCCACCTGCTACACCTAAATAAGCTCTTACAGCCTTATTAGGTTTTTTAAATATTATTCTTTGCCCTTTACGAATTTCAAAGGCTTCCCATAATGGGGCCCTCTCATTATCGATCAATGCGGTTAAGTCAGCCCCCGCAATAGCAATAGTATGGTTTTTTAAAGCAAGAAGCTCAGTACCAAAAAGGGTCACTTCAATTGTTGCGAAGTTTTTATTGTTTCCTAAGATATAATTAACCATTCGATGGGCATAACGATCAATTGCCCCAGATATTGGAACACCATATTGTTGATAACCAAAACGCCCCAAGTCCTGAATCGTTGCATAAAGGCCTGGCTTCTCTACTTTAAATAATACTTCAGACAAGTTACTCACCTACATTTTTAATATGCACACCTTTTTCTAATAAAAGCGTCTTAATATATTTCACATGGTTGTAAACGGAATTATTATCCCCATGAAAACATATAGTATCAGCTTTCATTTCAATCTCTTTTCCATTTATAGTAGTTACCGCTCCTTTGGTCACAATATTTAACACTTGTTTTTCTATATCATTAATATCTGAATAAATAGACTTAGCGCTTTTACGTGAAACTAGTTTTCCATCTTCTGTATAGGCGCGATCCGCAAAAGCTTCACGTGCTACCCTTAACCCATATCTTTTTCCTGCGGCTATTAATTCACTATCATATAATCCAAATAAAATTAGATTAGCATCTGTATCATATACTGCTTTTGCAATCGCCTCGGCAACTTCTGCATTCTCTGTTGCGATATTATAGAGTGCTCCATGAGGCTTTACATGAATTAAAGGTATGTTTTCAATTTTACAGAATGCTTGGATAGCTCCAATTTGATATACCATAAGTTGGTAAATTTCTTCGGAAGATAAATGTAAAGAGCGCCTACCAAAACCATAGAGATCGTTAAATCCGGGATGTGCTCCAATACCTACCTCGTTTGACTTTGCTAGTTTAATTGTATTGGCCATTGTACTATGATCACCCGCGTGATAACCGCATGCGATATTAGCTGAAGTAACTTCAGATATTAACTTTTCATCATCACCTACTTTAAAATCCCCATAACTTTCTCCCATGTCAGCGTTAATATCTATTCTTTTCATACTGTCTTTCCTTTCAAATCTAAGTAAATTTACTCTTACTCACCAAGGCATAATACTCATCAATCGTAATTGGTACGAACTTTATATAATTTCCTAGTTCTAATAAAAATGGTTTTTTCTTATTCTGGTCAAATATTTGAATCGGGGTTTTACCAATAATATTCCAACCACCTGGTGATGTAATAGAATATATACCTGTTTGATTACCAGCAATCCCAACACTTCCGGCTTCTACATTTATTCTCGGTTTTTTTAATCTTGGAGTTGCTAATTCCTCCTTTAGTCCACCTAAGTATGGAAAACCAGGAAGAAACCCCATCATATAAATTAAATAAAGTGGTGAAGAATGTTTATCAATCACATCTTCTTCTGTCATATAATTTTGTTCTGCAACACGTGATAAATCTGGTCCGAATTTATTCCCGTAACAAACTGGTATTTCAACAATTAAATCTTCTGAAACAATTTCATCCGCATCATAATTTACTAGACAATCTTCTATCCATTCTTTCATTTCAAAATATGAAGTATTTAACCAATCATAGTAGATTGTTATTGTCGTATAGGTAGGAACGATATCTAAGATAGAATCTTCATTTTTCTGCTTTAAACGGTGAAAAGCCTTTTTTACTCTTAAATGTATTTCTTTATTTATTAAATTGCCAAAAGAGATTGTAATAGCTCTATCACCCTTGGGATACAATGAAAATTCACTCATAACATTCGCCTCACAAACATTTAATACATATTTCAACTGCTGTTACCAAATCGTCATGGGAAAAGCTAGGAATCCTTTTATTTTTTATAGCTAATTCATGTGACGCTGGTATATGAATAAAACCTACAGGACGATTTGCCTTCCTCTTTAGATTATCGTATAACCCGTGATACATGACATTATTACATAAATAGGTACCAGCTGAATTTGAGATTTCTGATGGTAACCCTGCTTCTGTTAATCTATCTATCATGCTATCAATCGGTAAAGTTGTAAATATGCCATCTTGTCCATCCATAAAAATTTTTTCACCATTCGGAGTAAAACCGGAGTTATCTGGTTCACCATCGTTACAATTAATCGCAATTCTCTCTGGAGTAATTTTAAATCGACCAATTGCTACACCTAAAGATATAATTGCATCTGGATTTATATTGGATATTTCATGTAGCAATTGTTGACCACTTTTCCGAAAATCGACTGAAAGTATTCTCCCAATAATTTGGTAATTATTTATTACATTTCCATCTAATTCTTCGATAATTTTTATTGTGGGATTTATTGGATACTCTAAAAATGGTTCAAATCCAGTTAGTAATAATTTTTTCATTCTTCATTCATCCTTTACTATATTTAAAGGTCTCTTTCTATTTATAGTAATATTACCTTCATCGAAGATTTTCTTTATTTTTTGATTATCTTTTTTAATCCAATCTATTGCACCAAGATCAAAGAGGCGATGAGCCTTTTTACATTGTTCTAAAACGTCTCCATACACGGTTTCATCCGCTACTTCCGAAATAATATCAGCGCTTACCCATTCAGGATAACGACCTATTTCCCTTCTAGACTGCGCATCTACTTCAGTATGCCATTTGTAAAAGATAAAGTCATTTTCTGCTTCAATCGGGAAAAGTTCCGGAATGAAACGTCTACCATATTTTGTATATCGCTTCATCCAGTATTTATTTGCCTCATGTATATCGGTCGACTTTATTTTCTCATAAATTGAACCAATTATTTCATTTAAAACTTCTGCATGTTTTGGGTATTTCTCTTCATCGAGTTTCTGAGCAATTCCATAAATGAATGAATTTGGAATCCAAAACGACATATTAAAACGCGGAGGAATATGATATCCAGCAAAAGGTTGCGTCCATTCATGACTAGGTATTCCATGGTCATCAATAACAATATCTGGTGCCCATCTGCTCATAATTTTTGGAACAACATTTGCTTCTCCAAATACACTCTCCTTATATCGAACATCTGTAAATTCTAGTCCTACAGCATTGTATCTAGCCGCATGATGCTTCCATTCAGGATTATCCTTCGTCATAAGATGATGGAGTTCCGCACCATCTGGGTTTGCACATGGAATGACAACTAAATTAATATGTTTCATAATTTGCGGATGTTCCGTAACAATTTCATCCATCAACTCAACGATCGCCGGCATACTTGAAACTTCGTTTGCATGATGCCCTGTTTCAATTAAGACCGTCGGCTTAAATGCAGATAGTTTACTTGCTGAGTAGTATTCATCAACTATCTGATTAAAAAATTCATAAACAAAGATTGGTTTTCCTCGATAAGAATAGTCAGTTAACCAAGGATAAATATGTGCTTTTTTAGGTTGATGAATATAATCAGGAATTGAATCAATTTGGAATTTTTTTGGAACTTGTACTAGTTGAATTTCTTCTCCATCATCAAAATGGTACATTACTTCATCAGGTGTTCTGCTATCGTCATCAAATATTAATTTCTTCGTTAAAGCCTTTTCTCTATTTTGATCCATCCACTTATACGCCGTTATTTTTGCTTTCGGTTCTCCCTTTTCTTTTACTTTTAAGAAAGGATAAACTCCTCCAGGTGATTCATAACCTTTCCCAATCGTTTCTTTTCCTTTTTCTGCAAAATAATCTAACGTATTAAAATACAGATCTTCATGTAATGCTTCAAGTGATGAAATTCTTTCTTCATCGACTGGTAATTTTACTTCCTCTTCGCTCATCTCAACCTCTATTTCGATTCGGTCAAAAAGAGGTTTTGTAAATCCAGATTCATGGTCAGTACAATCTTTTACCTTATCCCATAGCTTAGGTAAAATCTCTTCTAAATAATACGTATAAAATCTTTCTCGATCTGTCTGAATATAATGTTCAACAAAGAAATCGTCTTGTTGTATAGATAAATAACTTGTTGTCGGATAGCTATATTTGCCATTCTCAACATATGGTACTTTTGAAACAGGAATAACAATTGATTCATCAAGTAATATTTTACCGTCCACATCTTTTACAATTATATTGTATGTTGAATTCAATGAATCACATAATTCAAATTGAATATTATCGCTATCGATAAGTAATTCTTTTGCTAATACTTCATCAATTGGATATAACTCTTGAATCCAACGAATTGGTAGTTCTAATCCATTATCCGTTTTACTTTTTTGACATTTAATTAATATTGAACCAATATCAAGCGCTTTTATCTTGGGTAAAACTTCTTCAATAATCCAAAAATATCCTGGCTTAAACGATGAACGAATTATTATCTCGGCATTGGGATATTTTTCACATATTATTTTCTTCATCTCGTCACGATTCTTTTTCGATTCCGAAACATAAATTACTATAGACGATTTATTATGTAAAGATTCATTAGAATCTTGAATTCGTTCATATATCTCTGAAACCTCTCCTGCATCTTCCCAAGAATAATGTAATAGTTCTTCCTCACGATGAGTTAAAATATTAAAATTCTTTTCCCAGCATGCAAAATGTCCACCAAATGACCAGTGTTTTTCTCTAAAAAAATACGAGATTGCGCGAGTCAAAGCATCTTCTTTACCAGAGAAAACAACATTATTTTCCAACAATTCAATAGATCCTGCTGAATCATTTAGTTGGAACGAAAATGTTATGACATTTCGAGAATGTTCACCAGTCAACGGAAAATCTATTGAAGTAGCCTCCATTCCAATTCTTGCTGCTCCATAATAAATTTCCTTCCAAACTTCATGATGAAAGTCATGACTAACGTTAAATGTAATACTTTGTTTATTCTCAGGACTTGGTTTAGATTCCCGCAAAAAACCTACATCATTCCAAATCTCGGTTAAACTCTCAATTTGATAACTTCTATTACTACTATCTACATTAGTAGAAAACGGTGCTGTGCAGCTACTCAACTCATTATCATTCATGTCATATATATAAATTATTTTATTACGAAGTACAATTTTCTTTACAGCTGTATCTTCTTCAATAAAATGGTAATGCCATTTACCAGCAAGAAAACGTAATAAATCAGAAAGTTGTTCCTCATTTTCATATGATATATTTAATCCATTCGTATTCCACTTAACTTCAGTTACTTCCTCTTTTTTAAATGTTAATTGATGCTCATAACGCCCATTCTCATGTAAAAAGTCAAAGGACAGACTAGTTGTTTCAAAACCGAGTCTTGCACAAAAGTCAATCAAACCTTTGGGGCAAACTTCCTCATTTAATTTGATTTGTACATTTACCTGATCACAGATTTGATCATTATTCTGGTCAGCTATTAGTCCACCATTTTCCCAAAGCTTTCTTAAATCTATCATAATATCACCTACACATTAAGATTAGGATCATATTTGTCACGTAGCCAATCTCCCAGTAAATTAAAACCTAGCACGGTAAACATAATAGCAAGTCCGGGAAATGTTACTGTCCACCAAGCAGATTCTATATAATTACGACTATCAGCTAACATACCACCCCAAGACGGAATTGTTGGATCTACTCCTAGGCCTAGGAATGTTAACGATGCTTCAAGTAAAATAAACTCAGCTATATATAACGTACTTAATACTAAAATGGATGAGGCTATGTTGGGTAAAATATGTTTCATAATAATTTGGAAATTCGTTCCCCCAACAGATTTAGCCGCTTGAATATATTCAAGCTCTCTTAGTGATATAACCTGGCTTCTAATTAATCTAGCAAAACCAACCCAATATGTTAATCCTAAAATAATAATAATTTTCCATATCCCTGTACCCAACACACTCATAATGACAATGGCAAATAGAATAAACGGAAAAGCAAGTTGAACGTCAGCAGCACGCATAATAAAATCATCTAGCCATTTACCGAAAAATCCGGCCAATAGACCCAATATCGTTCCAATGACTAAGGCTAAAAGTGCTCCAAAAACACCAACTTTTAATGAAATTGTTGCTCCATGGATAATTCTACTTAATAAATCACGACCAATTTGATCCGTTCCTAGAAAATATTCGCTATCTTCTCCACTTCCAACCCAGCTTGGAGGATTAAGTCTATGAGTTAATGTTGATTCCATTGGATCCATTGGTGCAATCCAAGTGGCGAATAATGCACAAGTTACACTTATAAAAACAAGTATTATCCCTAGAATTCCAGTAGGATTTTTCTTTATAAACTTAAACATTTTTTTGAATTTTGAATCTTTCTTTTTTACAGTATTTATACTTTGTTCTGCATGAGATGCCACTATTTATCACTCCCTCCAACTTTAATTCGTGGATCAAGATAGCTATAACTAATATCAACTATTAAATTAATTAAAACCATTAGCAACGCCAAGATAATGACTCCGCCTTGGATTACCGGATAATCTCTCTGGTTAATCGCATCGATAATCATCCGACCGACACCAGGCCACGAAAACACTTGCTCTATAATTACTGCTCCACCCAATAATGATCCAAATTGAATTCCAAGGAATGTAATGGTAGGAATTAATGCATTACGAAATGCATGTCGAATGATAACAATCCACTCTTTCAATCCTTTTGAGCGAGCTGTGTAAATATATTGTTGATTTAAAACTTCTAGCATTGATGAACGAACAAGTCTTGCTAGGATTCCTGATAAAATTAATCCTAGTGTAAATGAAGGTAATACTAAATGTTTAAAACCACCATACCCTGAAGCAGGAAACCAGTTTAGTTGGACAGCAAAAATAATAATAAACATAATACCTAACCAAAAGTTAGGAAAAGAAAGACCGATTAAAGAAAAAATTCTACCAAAAAAATCAATACTTTTACCTCGTTTTACTGCAGACAAAATGCCAACTGGAAATGCAATTAAAATAGCAATCAACACACCACCAACTGCAAGCAATAAAGTTGCTCCTAGTCTATCTCCTATCATTTCTATAACAGGCTGTCCAGTTCGAAATGATACTCCAAGATTAAAAGTCACTAGATCCATCATAAATATTCCATATTGTACAAATACTGGTTTATCCAGACCAAGTTCAGTCCGTAAAGCTTCCACAGCTTCTTTTGTTGGCTCACCCGCTGCAAACATGACTGATACAGGGTCTCCAGTTAACCTAATTGAGAAAAATAAAATAAGTGAAATAACCAACACAACAATGGCACTATGAAATATTCTCCGAATAATATATGAAAGCATTGCTCTTCCTCCCTTCAGAAACTAAATTTACTTTCTTAATAAATGAATAAGAAGGGATAGGTTATTAACCACCTATCCCTTTATCATTATTTAGTAGTTACTTCCTCTAATCTTATACGGTCATCGTGTGGTGGTTGGAAATTTTCTACATGATTATTTACAGCATATAAATCAACAACTGAGTAAAGATTTACTTCTATTGCTAATTCATGTAATCGTTCAGTTAATTCATTAAAGATTTCCTCACGTTCTTCTTGATTAATTGATGTATGTTGCTTATCAAGTAATTCATCAACTTTATCATCTTGGAAGCTTGGATTCCAAAACTCACCTTCTTTATACATTAAGTATGCCGTATTGTCGAAGTCGAGTGTCCATCCTCCCCAGCCCATGCGATACATATGACCGGCATTTCCATTAGGAATTAGTTCTGTATTAAATGTGTTACTATCTGCAGTTTCAATATTCGTTGTTAATCCAATTTCCTCCAAATAAAATGAAACAACTTGTGCAATTTCTTTAAATATTCCATCATTACCAGGTACATAAAGGTCAAGTGTGCTTCCCTCAGCACCAGCTTCTTTGATTAGTTCTTTTGCTTTTTCTACATCATAAGGATACGGCTCTAAATCATCGTTATAACCAAAAGAAAGTTCACTTTGGAAACTAGTAATTAAATCTCCATATCCTTGTAAAATTTCATCAATGATTGCTTCTTTATCAATAGCATAGTTAATTGCTTGCCGGACACGAACATCATCAACAGGTTCTTTTGATACATCAAAACGTAAAGAATAAGCAGTTGGAGTTCCCACTTCTAATAACTCTAATTTATCATCACCTTTAATGGCATCAACCTGACTTACTTCCGCACGCTTCATAATATCGATGTCCCCTGTTTGAAGTTCCGCTAATCGAGTTGAAGCTTCAGGAATAATTCGAAATGTAACTTTATCAAGTTTTGGTATTCCATCTTTCCAGTAGTTTTCATTCTTTTCAAGAACCGTTTCCTGATCTTGTTTATAGCTAGTCATTTTAAATGGTCCGGTTCCTACTGGGTTCATACTAAAATGCTCAGCACCATGTTCCTCAATATATTTAGGTGGAACAATTACAGCCCCATACCCTGCCAGTTTCGTTAATAATACTGGATCATTCTCTTTTAAGTTAAAGTTAACCGTATAGTCATCGACAACTTCTACACTTTCAATTGATTCGTAGTTTGCTTGTTGCGGGCCTTTTGCCCCCTCTTCACCTAAAAGACGATCAAAAGTAAATTTAACGGCTTCTGCATTAAATGGTTCACCATTGTGGAATTCTACACCTTCTCTTAATTTGAACTGTAGCGTATTATCGTCAATATACTCCCATTCTTCAGCCAAACCTGGTTGAATTTCTAAGTCATTTGTTCGATCAACTAACCCTTCAAATACAGAAGTAGCAATAGTACTCCAATCAAGTAAAAATGTGGCAATTGGATCCCAGTTTTGTGGATCTCCTGGTACACCAATAGCTATCTCATTTTTTTCTGATTTACTTTCGGCAGAGCTATTGGTTTCTTTATCAGCTCCTTTGCCTCCACTACCTCCTCCGCATGCTGCTAATGTAAATATTGAAATAATTAAGACCAAAAATAATGTATTTGACAATTTTCTTTTTGCTAACATTTGTTATCCCCCTATGTTTTTTAGATATGGATACAGTTTCCTGTAACCGAGTTTTCTTGATATTTCCGCTGACACTTCCCACATCGGGTAGATATATTCAGAGTAATTGTCCAATTTTAATACGGCCGAAAAGCTTGCTATACTTAAGGACGCTTCAATTTCTTCACGCCCATTAAATATCGGTGTTCCAAATGCAGCGGTACCTTCCTCTAATTCAGAGGTACTATATGTAAATCCTCTTTGACGAGTCGTATGGATAGAATCCCATAATTCATCCAAAGATAGTTTACTTTTCTTCTCAAAATTAAGATCATTTGAAATAATTCTTTCAATCTCTTTATCTGGTAAAAACGAGAGCAATATACGAGGACATGCGCCTAAATATAAAGGTGCGCGCCTTCCAATTTTCGTATACAGCCTTACCATATTATCGCTTTCAACTTTTTCAATATAAATCGCCTCATCGGCATCCATTACAACTAGCTGGACAGATTCTTTTAATTTTTCTTTTAGCTTCCTCATATATGGTAGAGCAATATTTCTAACTTCATATTGACTATTAACGATATGGCCTAATTCTAAAAAACGAATTCCTAGTTGATATACATTTCCTTGGATCGTGTAACCATTTTGATGAAAAGACACCTTTTGAAGTAGCCCTGTTTCTTCAAAGGGTTTCAATAACCTAAACACAGTAGTTTTAGGAATTTCTAATTCTTCCACAATTTCATCCAATGTCCAAAGGGGCTTATCTTCACTAAATAACGTTAGTATACTTAATGCTTTTCTCAATGTTTTACTCATATCGATGTTTCCTCTGGTATATTTTGAGATGAAGAACTTATCTCATTTAAGTGACATGCCACATCTCTTTTTCCCTCTCGTTGAATTAATTCTGGTCGAACTTCTCGACAAACATCCATTGCAAAAGGGCATCTTGGGTGAAAAGCACAACCAGTTGGTGGATTTGAAGGACTCGGTACATCTCCCTTTAGAACTATTCTATCTTTTTTCGATTTTGGATCCGGTTTAGGAATTGCAGATAATAATGCTTTTGCATATGGATGTAACGGCTCTGCATATAAGTCGTTTTTATCGGCTACTTCTACTAAACGCCCTAAATACATTACACCGATTCGATCACAGAAATGTTTCACTACGCTCAAATCATGGGAAATAAAAATATATGTAAATCCGTATTCTTTTTGCAACTTTTTTAATAAATTTAATATTTGTGACTGAATGGAAACATCCAAAGCTGATACGGGTTCATCTGCAATAATTAATTTAGGATTCGAAGCTAGTGCTCTAGCAATTCCAATTCTTTGTCTTTGCCCCCCACTAAATTCATGAGGATAGCGGTCAATTTGCTCTTTTGTTAAACCAACTTGTTCGATAATTTCTTCAACACGCGCATTTAATTCTTTTTTATCTTTTACAAGATTAAAGTTGAGTAAAGGTTCCTCGATTACCTTTCTAATTTTCATACGAGGGTTTAAAGAGGCAAATGGATCCTGGAATACGATTTGGATATCTTTACGGAGTTTACGCATTTCTTTATCAGGAATATCTGCTAAGTTTTTCCCTTCAAAATATACTGTTCCACTTGTTGGATCTAATAATCTAAGCAACACTCTTCCCGTAGTACTTTTTCCACATCCAGATTCTCCAACAATTCCAAATGACTCACCTTTATACACCTCAAATGATACATCATCTACAGCCTTTACATCCTTGGTAACTTTATTTCCAAGCAGACCTCCACCTTTGATCGGGAAGTATTTCTTCAATTTTTCAACTTTTAAAATAACTTCTTGATTCAATCATACTTCCTCCTTCTCAGGTACCTTCTGTCTAACGGCTTGATCCTTGAATAACCAACATTTTGCACTAGACTCTTCATTAATTTTGAATTCTTGGGGTGATTGCTTATAGCACAAGTCGAAAGCCAGTGGACATCTTGCAGCAAAGCGGCATCCTTTTGGCATATTTTTAGGTGACGGAACTGTTCCCGATATAGATGAAAGTTCTCCCTGTTCTTCGTCAAGCTTCGGTAATGATGCTAATAGTCCTTGTGTATAAGGGTGTTTAGGCTGTTCGAATAATTCATCAACTGTTGTCCGCTCGATAACTTCACCAGCATACATAACAATTACTGTATCACACATCTCCGCTACTACACCTAAATCATGAGTAACTAATAAAATCGACATATGCATTTTTTCTTGTAACGATTGCATTAATTCCATTATTTGAGCTTGTATCGTTACATCAAGCGCGGTAGTCGGTTCATCAGCAATCAATAAGCTTGGATTATTCGAAAGTGCCATTGCGATCATTACACGCTGCCGCATACCACCTGATAACTGATGAGGATATTCTTGAACTACTTCATCCGGCCTAGGAATTCCAACTAATTCAAGCATCTCAACCGCTCTGTGAAGCGCTTTCTTTTTAGTTATTTTTTCATGGTTTCTGATTAACTCAACGATTTGACTGCCTATCGTATACACTGGATTTAAAGAAGTCATTGGTTCTTGGAAGATCATAGCCATATCCTTACCTCTTAACTTGCGTTGTTCATTTCTAGGCAAAGTCGTAATTTCACGTCCTTCTAATTCGATACTACCATTCTCTATACTTATATTATTCGGTAAAAGACCCATTAAAGATAAGGACGTAAGACTTTTCCCGCACCCAGACTCACCAACAACACCAAGTGTTTTCCCTTTTTCTATTGAAAATGATACTTGATTAACTAGAGTTATATCTCCATCATCAGTAGATAAGGAGACTTCTAGATCATGTACATTTAAAAGCGGATTCAAATTATCACTCCCTTTCCGATTCCATATTTCGGAATGGCATTCCATATTTTATTGTGAATATAATAAATGATTTTCATAACTTTGTAAAGTGATATGGCAAGTTATTACCTATCTTTTTCTAGCAAACAGTAACTGCTATCGTTCATTCACAAATTAATTTATACGATATATAGATATATAGTAAGATTTAAAAACTAGTCTATTCGGCCACGTATGACCAAAAAGCTCTCCTATATCTCACTCTGATACTTTCTTGGTATTCATTAGACTTCTATGAAAGAAACGATCTAAGATCACCGTCGTTAATATTGTATCTTTTAAAAAAGAGGATGAGACAAAACTCAAGTAAATAAAAATTAAGGTGTTGGAGCGATGGGAAAAAACCACAACAAAGGTTCCAAGCAAATTTTTTTATTGCTTGGAACCTTTTTATTTTACTATTTTTGGCTAGTCATTTCCCAGCCTCTTGAAGGAAAAATAGTATTGTGAGTACTTATTTGTTCATTGTACAATATTATACTAAACCGGCTAGTAAAAACGGGAGTGTATATATAGCTTATCAGATTATGTGGCAAGCATAAGGTCCATTCCTGTTCGTCATTTTATTGGACATAAATTAAGATAACACGATCCTAAGTATACTAGATAATTTACAATTTGAAATTTCGATTAACTGTTAGGTCATCTGTTTTTTGGGGGTCATAAAGTCTTCCTCAATCCAATTGATAATTAATCCCCATACACCATATGTACGTAAAGTAACGTATAGATTAGGATCAACATCTTGCAGATCGACTATATGAATCATGTCTGTTTTTAAAAGTTGATAAATTGTTTTAATAAATATTGGATGAAATTGTGAGGCTGCTTGTGGTTTTTGAAAAGTTTATAAAAATCAGCATTATCCTTAATATGATCGAATAAAATGACCTTGTTTATGGAAAGTGTATCTAGATGATTTTTGTTTTTGTAAGGATAACGTATTGCTTGAGCAAAACTTTTTAACATTTCTTGCTTTAACTCAGTGAAAATTGCATCTTTATTTTCATAATGACGATAAAATATCGTTTAAAAGGGAGATTAAGAAAAACTGAAAATCTTTATTGACATTAAAGTTTTCTTAAATTATACTCTTATTACAAAACTGGTTAATCCAGTTATCCAGATTAAAGGAGGAAAATATATTGGGTATAGCAACATGGGCTTTATTGGTTTACATTCTAATTATAATTGCATGGGTTGTTGTTATTAAGAGAAACATCGGCGAAGCAATGATTGTGGGTTACATTGCAACCGCTTTATTTGGTGGAAAAGATGTATTTCGATTATTATGGGACGGTTTTATATTTGGAGCCACACATAATGTATTGTTTGCAGCAATGTCTTTTGTCTTCATGGCTTATTTGATTGAAAGAACCGGATTAATTAATAATTTAATTAATATTCTAAATTCACTTGTTGGACGATTACCGGGTGGAGCAGCGTATGTAGATACGATTGCTTCGGCAATATTTGGAATGATTTCTGGGTCTGGATCTGGAAATACGGCGACAGTTGGTGCTATCACAATTCCCTGGATGAATAAGTCCGGTTGGAAAAAAGATAGATCTGCTACAATTGCAGCAGGAAATGCAGGAATGGGAATTTCATTTCCACCCAACAGTTCAATGTTCATCCTTCTGGGCGCTGCGTCGGTAAGTTCTTTAGTTACAGAAGGACAATTATATGTTTCACTATTCTTTGCAGGATTTTACACATTAGCGTATAGACTATTTCTTGTTTGGTGGTTTTCGAAACAAGATAATGTTATAGCAGTTTCACCAGAAAGCATCATGAATATTTCGCAATCCATTAAACAAGGTTGGACATCCCTTCTAATTTTCATTGGGATTTTGGTACCTGTATTAGTAACGATTGGATCTTTATCCGAAATATTATCTCGCCCTAATTTATTAGGAGAGGAAGCTATCGATGCAATCTCAATCATTATTTGGGTACCAATTTTAATTAGTATTATTACAATTATTGTAAGTTGGAAAACAATACCCAAGTCATTCAAAGGTTGGTTAGAGTTTTTAGATGGTTCTACAAAAAGTTTCAGTGTAATAGGAGTTATTTTACTATTTTCCTTTTCTGCGAGTGAAATCTTAAAACAACTTGGGTTACCTGAACAATTAGGTAACTTAATGAACTCTCTCGATCTATCTCAATGGTTGGTTGCTTTATTAGTTGGGGTTTTAATTGTTCTAGTGGCTACTCCATTAACAGCGACGGCAACAGTGACCGCAATCGGTACAGTTGCATTTAGTACACTTGTTGCAGCAGGTATTAATCCTGTAGTTGCAGCTGTGGCAATTCTGGTCTTTTCTTCAACTGAAGGAGCTTCTCCTCCAGGTGGAGCGCCAATTTTTATTGCTAGTGGCATTTCCGGCGTTGATCCCGTTAAGACTTTCGTCCCTTTGATTTTTTACTATGTCATTCCTGTTGCATTATTGGGTTGGTTAATTGCTATCGGATTGTTGCCAATTCCTCACTAAAATAATAACTAATTAGAAAACTATTATGTACAGAGCTTCTTAACAAATAAAATTAAGTTTTAAAGGAGTAAAAATAATGCAGAAGATTATTAAACAAGTTTTTTTATTGAGCCTAATGGGCTTTATCCTAATCGGAATTTTATTAGTCCTTGGACAAGTGATTGGACTTATGATTCAAAATAGTGCATTAATCATCAAAAGTAGCGAATATCTCTCGACGATTGCATTTACCCTTAGTTCAATAGCTGCTATTTTAGGTTTTGTTTTGCATTATTTAAAAGTGGATGAATAAAAGCGATTTGGTATAATTATAGTATCATTTGTTCCTAGGAGGATACTATAATTATGAAGATTGAATATACGAGATTATACGAACAAGTAATTACTATTCTTAAAAATAAAATAGAACAAGGTGAGTTTTTAATTGGGGAAAAGCTCCCTTCTGAAAGAGTATTAGCAAAAGAATTAAATGTTTCAAGAGGTACATTAAGAGATGCCTTTAGAATTTTAGAATCACAAGGGGTTTTAGAAACCAAGCCAGGTGGCGGAAGAATATTAGTTAAAGAAATCAATCGAACTTTTGAAACTGAAAATCGACTTCTTGCCGAGATAAAACAAGCGGCAATATTGGAGTTAATAGAAGCTAGAGAAATTATTGAAATGGGAATCATTGATTTAGTTTGTAAAAATGCTGAAGATGAAGATTTACATGATCTAAAAGCAATTCTTGAAAAGGCGCATAAAAACGGTGTACTAACAGACGAAAATACGGATTTTATTTTTCATTATTCTTTAGCTAAATTTAGTAAAAATAATGTACTTGTAAACTTTATGAAATTAAATTTGAACCTCATTAAAGAAGCTAGAAAAATTAGCTTTAACAATAAACAACACGTCATCGAGGCTCATAAAGAACATACATTAATTTTAAATGCATTAATAGCAAGAGATGCAGATAAAGCAAAACAGGCAATGGCTACTCACTTCTCCAAAATCAAACAAAGAATGGGAGAGAAACAATACAATTGAATCTACAGTCAAAAGTAATGCGATCTAGATTAATTATTCCTATAAATGTAAGTAAATTTATCCAAAAGGCCATTTATAGGAACGCAGATCTAATTGTATTAGATTTAGAAGATAGCATACCAGAAGACGAAAAGGAATACGCTCGCTCTTTAATTCCAGAAGCAATTGAGCAATTATCAATGTATATTACCTCAGTTTATATCCGTGTTAATGCAGACAATGATTTACTATATAAAGATATCAGACAATCTGTATCTGAAGGGGTAACGGGCATTGTTCTACCTAAAGTTGAAAGTAAAAAAATGATAAAGAATATTGATGATTTTATAACAGAATTAGAAATAGAAAGAAACCTTAAAAAAGGTGCATTTAGGTTAAGCATTCTTATTGAAACAGCTAAAGGAATGCAGAATATTAATGAAATATTACAAAGCTCCAATAGAATTGATACAGTTTCAATAGGAATGGAAGATCTCGCTACAGACATGGGTTTTATGATCAATGAACAAACCACGGAAGCATTAAACTTCTTTCGGATGCAACTTTTGATAGCCGCTAAAGCAAATAACGTTCTACCAATGGGGACGGCTGGAAGTATCTCGAATTATACCGATTTAGAAAGTTATAAAAAGCATGCACGAAAAGCTTTTGAATTAGGATTTGTTGGGTCAAGCTGTATACATCCTAATCAAGTAGAACTGTTAAATGAATCTTTTCACTATAGTATGGATGAAATAAAAGAAGCAAAAGAAATTATCAATATATTTGATGATGCCGTTCGAAAAGGTAGAGCATCTAGTTCTTATAAAGGAAAAATGATTGATTATCCTCACTATGAGCAAAGTAAAAAGATCATTGCGAGGCATAATGTTGTAACTAAGTATGAATATTTAAAAAAGGAAGAGAGAGAAAGGACATTAAAAGAATGAGCAAATTACCTTTAGAAGGAGTAAAGATACTCGATATATCTACGATGTTAGCAGCACCTTGGTCTGCAACACATTTATCTGATTTTGGCGCCGAGGTCATTAAAGTAGAGCATCCTGTTTATGGTGATCATGCACGAAGATATGGTAAACAAAAAGATAATATTCCATTACTTTGGAAGTCTTTAAACCGAAATAAAAAGAGTATTACCTTAGATTTAGGAAAACCTGAGGGGCAAAAAATCATAAAAGATAATATTCATCAATTTGATGTTATAATAGAAAACTTCAGACCTGGAACTATGGAACGTTGGGGCTTAAGTTATGAAGAACTTGCAAAATTAAATCCAAAATTAGTCATGCTAAGAACCTCTGGATTTGGACAAGATGGACCTTATTCTAATCGTCGAGGCTTTGGTACCGTAGCTGAGGGGATGAGTGGATTCACATCCATTAATGGCGCAAAATCTGGTCCACCCATTTTACCAGGTATACCCCTAGCTGATGGAGTAAGTGGTGTATTCGGTGCGTTATCCATTATGATTGCACTTTTTGAACGTTCTAAAAATGAAAAACAGCTTGGACAATGTATTGACATTTCATTATATGAACCATTAATGCGGTTTTTAGAACCTCAATTAATAGCCTATGATCAATTAGGAATTATTTCTGAAAGGGTTGGAAATAGCAGTTTACAAACAGCGCCTAGAAATGCCTATCAAACAAAGGATGGTAATTGGATTGCATTATCGGCAAGCACACAGTCGATTGCTGAAAACTTATTTAAAGCAATTGGTAGACCAGAATTGATCCAGGATGAACGTTTCAAAACAAATAAATCACGTTTAAAAAATGTTAAAGAATTAGATGAGATATTAAGCGAATGGATTGGACAGCGTGAAATGAAAGAGGTCGTTACCATTATTAATGACAGTGGTGCTGTTGTTGGTCCAATGTATGATGTTAGTCAAATCTATGAAGATCCTCATTACAAAGAACGAGGTTCCTTTGTAAATATTGAAGACGATGAATTAGGTAGGATGAATATTCCTAACGTATTTGCCAAGTTCTCGAGAACTCCAGGTAGAGTGAGAACAACAGGACCTCATAAAGGTGAGCATAATAGAGAGATATTGCAAGATTTATTTGGATTATCTGACGAAGAAATTAAAGAACTGCAAAATAATAACATCATTTAAAATATAAAAATGGAGGATCTATGGATACAATTAATAATATTTATTGCGTTGGTCGAAATTATATAGAGCATATAAAAGAGTTAAATAATATGATCCAGAGAATCCCGTCATATTTAGCAAACCAACACATGCTGTTATTAAGGCTGATAATAAGATAATTGAACTACCTGCCAATAAAGGTACGATTCATTACGAATCAGAACTAGTGATTAAACTTGCAAAAGATTATACCCTGAGGAACCGATAGATAACTCTTATTCAGGAAATGACTGTTGGACTAGATTTAACATTTCGTGATATGCAACAGGATCTAAAAGTAAAAGGATATCCATGGTTATTATCCAAAGGTTTTATTAATTCAGCAATCTTAGGAGAATTCATCCCCTTCCAATATGAAATGGAAACAAGGAAAAAGAACTTTTCTTTGCTGATCAACAATTCTAAAGTACAAGAAGGCAATATTAGTCAAATGATATTCGATTTAGAAACATTAATTCATTTTGTCGGCAATAACCTTGGATTTTAAAAAGGAGATATCCTTTTCACAGGAACACCTTCTGGGTTTAATGCATTACATGACAATGATGAGTTGGCGTTATATTGGGGAACACAAAAACTAGGTGGTTGTAAAATAAAAATAAAAATTAAATAATATTCTATTATCTAATATTCAAGTAGACGAGATTTCCAATCCACACTCGTCTACTTTCTATCTACCTCCCAATCACTCTGAAATCAATATGCTCAATTTTGGAACCATTGAGACCTGAAAGTTATCAAAAGTGGACATAAAATAAAAAGTTCTAAGTCAAATGTTAGAGTAAGCATTTTAGGCCCACTCCTAATTATGCGACTCAAATATTTTTATATTGATGATATAAGACTCTCAATCTAAATCAATCAAATCTTCAAAAGCCAAAGGCATTTCTTATGATTACTTTTACTGATTGTTAATTCATTCTAAATTGCCTCATAATTTTTCAAATTTCCTCTATACCCTAACATATATTTTAGAGCCAAATAAAAAAGCTTTGTAGGAGGCAATTCCCCCTGCAAAGTTTTTTATTGACATTCTTGTTTCCGTCCCCCACATGATGCATCACTGTATTTCTCATCTATTGCAAATATAGTCTATGGCACATTTTCCACTATCCATTAGCCCATGATTTAAAACTGTTTGATTACGTTCATTCGTCCTTTAATTCCATAATCCGATGCCTTAGAAACAATATTCATCTTGATCGTCATTTCCAATGTTTCCAAGCGTATTATTGCTTCATAAAAGCTCTTATCAAAAACAACAATACCATGATTCCTTAAAATAATTGGGCTTTCTCTCCAATTTATCTCCCTAACATCTCATTCTCTGGATGATAACAATCAACATATTCTATTTCTGCAATAGATACGTTCAACAAATAAATGTGATGTTGTTGATTAATCTGAACATATAGCTAATTTAGACCAATCATTAGCTACATAAGATCTTTTATAATAATTTTACTATCATCACAATAAAAGACTATTTAACTTATATAATTTTGAATCATTCGATTTTGCATTAACAAAATTGTATCTTTCAAGGCCGCTGCAGCTGCTGCTTTTGGATCAGATCTACCACCGGTCACTGTCAGTTCACCCATTGTATCTGTTACTAAGTAAATTCCTTTCTCTGAATTATTGACACTTGCCAAAGGATGTTCTGCACTCAATTTTTCTGGTTTTACGACTGCCTTTATTTGGTTGTCTTCCCTTTTAACCGTTCCAATTAATTTAATCACCTGTCCATTTTCCCTTGCGGATTCAATTTGTTCCGCAGTTATGTGAGTAATCCCTTTTATCTCAATGTCCTCTATGGTTAAATCAGCATCCATAACTGCATTTGCTAAAATTAAAATTTTGGATGCTGTATCAAAGCCTTCTACGTCATTAGTTGGATCAGGTTCAGCAATCCCTTTTTCTTGGGCTTGTTTTAAAGCCTCTTGATAAGACACTTTATTCTGTTCCATTTGCGTTAGGATATAATTAGTCGTTCCATTAAATATACCTTGAATTAATTCAATTTCGGTCCCGGCTAAGCTTTGTAAAGCCACATCTACAGTCGGTAGTGCGGCCGCTGTTGCACCACTTAATTTAATTTCTGCATTATTTTCTGAAGCTAATTGATTTAATTCCTGATAACTGTGAACAAGGGCTCCTTTACTTACAAAGACAACATGAATGCCTTGCTCTAATGCCTTTTTGGCATATTCTAAACTCAATCCACCAGTTTCTACATCGCTTACCCCTGCTTCTATTACGACATCCACCTTCACCTTATCTAATATCTCACTTCCTAAAACACCTATCTTACCCTTTTTTGGATATAAGCCGATTTTATTTTGTTTTTCTTTTGTTTCTATTAGTAGGTCTATATCAAGCCCCAGCTCATCCATTGCTATACCTGTAGAATCCGCCACACCTACCATTGATAATTCTAGATTGTATCGATTCCTCAATGCATTCTTTTTTTTCTTGAATTAATTTAAGAAAATTGACACCTACAGTTCCACATCCTAATAAAGCAAGCTTTACATTCATAATTATCCCACCTAACATTAATTTCCCAAAATAAAGGAACTAAAATGTTTCCCTTTCCCCTTTGGAAAATAGTTAATTTCACAAACATTATAATTGGCTTCTTACAAAATGCTCTATACATTTTAAAAAACTTTCTCTTTCACTAAGCAAATTTTGCGCTTCATCAACATCAACCTCTTTAAATTGAATTTTTCCTCCCGGAATAAGCTGTGCAACTTTCGGGATATCAACCGAAATTACAGTGGCAATTCTGGTGTATCCTCCAGTTGTCTGCCTATCGGCCATTAAGATAATAGGTTTTCCACTTGCTGGTACTTGAATACCACCAAAAGGGATTGCATCTGACCATATGTCTGCACCGTTCTGGTGAGTAATAGGTTGCGACTCCAGCTGGTAGCCCATCCGATCAGATTGTGGACTAATCGTATGTATTTCATTAAAAAAATTGTTTAGTCCTTCCTTGGTGAATCTATCCGTATGAGGCCCCTTCACAACTCGCACCTCAACTTCTTTACGATATGTTGGAATCTCCGTATAGAATATGCCTACTCCTGCTTTTCTTTTCGCTACAAAACCAAAAAGTTTATCACCCTTTGTAATTGCTTTTCCAATTCCTGCTCTAATATACGTTGATTTGCTTCCCATGACTATGGGAACATCAAACCCCCCGGAAACGGATAAGTATGATCTTATCCCAGATCTTGCAGATCCAAAAACTAGGTGATCACCTTTTTTTAACTGAATTGATTTCCACATAGATATTGGTTCACCGTTTACCCTTATATTAAAATCAGCTCCAGTAATAGCCATTGTAAAATCCGACATAACAATAAATTCAGGACCTACCATTGTTATCTCAATACATGCCTCATCCCTTTGATTTCCAACTAAAATATTTGCTACCTGCATAGCAAAAGGATCCATTGCCCCTGATGTTACAACTCCGTATTTTTGAAAGCCAAATCTTCCAAGATCTTGAATGGTTGTAAGTAGCCCCGGTTTTATTACTTTAAATAATGGTTGCCGATCCGCTTTAATCCCCGACACGTTTGATTAATATTCCTTCCCGTGACAATTGAGTTCTTAACTGTTTTGCAAACTCAAGTGCATTGGGGCCATCCCCATGTACACAAATTGTGTCTGCCTCAACTAAAACATCTGTCCCATCCACCGAGGTTACCTTTCCATCGATTATCATACTTAGAACTTGTTTCACCGCTTGATCCGCATCAGTAATCATCGCATTCTTCTCCGTTCTTGAAGTCAGAGAACCATCAGGTTGATATGTCCTATCAGCAAATACTTCCGAGGCTGTCTTTAACCCATATTTTTTCCAGCACGAATTAATTCACTTCCAGACAAACCGAATAATATCAAATGTTTATTAATTTCACCCACCGCTTTTGCAATTGCTTCTGCTATCTGTGAATCTTTTGCTGCAATATTAGCTAAGGCTCCGTGTGCTTTAACATGTTGCATAGGAACATGATGAATTCGACAAAAGGCATTTAATGCACCAATTTGATAAGCCGTGAGCCGATATATATCTTCAGGGTCAATGTGCATCACACGTCTGCCAAAGCCCAGTAAATCAGGAAAGCCAGGATGTGCCCCAATTCCAACTTGCTTATCCTTGGCCATCTTAACGGTTTTGTACATTACATTATAATCTCCAGCATGAAAGCCACAGGCTATATTCGCAGATGTGACAACATCTAGTATTTCTTCATCCGATCCAATTGTATAAACACCATAGCCTTCTCCTAAATCACAGTTTAGATCAATTGTATTTTTCTCCAACATTGAACACTTCCTTTTTGACTTTATACGTATGATTTTCTACTTTTCTTGCAATTGAATGAAATTCACCTTCAGAAACAGACACGAAACGAACCTTATCCCCAGCCTGAAATAAAAAGGGTTCTTCATGCGACATGTCGAATAATTTAACAGGTGTTCTTCCTATTAAATTTCCTCCCCCGGGTGAATCCATTGAATAGATGACTGTTTGCTCTCCAGCAATCCCAACTGCCCCACTAGGCACCTTCATCCTTGGTTTTGCAAATCTCGGAGTTGTAATAGATTCAGACAATCCTCCCATATAAGGAAAACCTGGAAGAAATCCCATCATATAAATGAGATAATCCGTATTTGTATGAATATTAATGACATCTTGCTCTGTTATTTGATTATGGCTGGCAACTTTTTCAAGATCGGGACCGTATTTTCCTCCATATAATGTTGGTATAAATACTAAATTTCTCTGCTCCGTCTCCAATGAAAAATCATAATTGGATATATTAAACAGTGCATTACATAGTGTGGGATAATTAATCTGTTCAGGCGAATAATAAATCGTAACAGAATCGTATGCTGGAACGTACTCTTGGATGCCGTTTACTTTTCCACTTTCCAGAATCCTACAAAAACCTTGAATCTTTCTATTTAACTCTGGAGAGACCCTATCACAAAACTGAACACGAACTCCCATATCTCCTAATGGTTGAAAGTCAATATTCAATAATTCCACACACCCTTTTTAAAATTAATATCCCTCTAAATAGGAATGTTAAAAAACGACGATACTATCTTGGTTGCAATGATATTTCCACAAGAATTTGGTCAGACACATTGATAAACACGGTCATTGATAGCAAACAGGAAGATATTAAGATGATATGGACGAGCATTAAATTTTAAAAACAAAAAGTTAGGATATCAAATTCGAGTATTTTTACTTTAGTAAAATTAATAATTAGGAACCACTATATCCCACTTATCTATTCTGTAACTTGAGTATTTACTCATTGATAATTCATTGAAGGAAATTAATTTAATAGTTTAAACTTCTGATAAACTATGAATGGGTAAAGCTTGATGTGAAACTGTTACATTGTACATACAAAAATTTGTCCTCTTAGTTTATTCGTATTGTCTAGACTTTTAATGCATTATACAAAGTTAATGCATAAATTTTTGTAGCTGTAACCACCTCAGTTATATCTACATATTCATCCGGAATATGACCTACCAAAATTTTTCCTGGACCAAAAATAACAGTAGGAATATTTCCTTTGTTCACTAAATAGTCTGCATCGTCATGTTGAGGTGTTCCCCCGAATTCCCAAGGAATGTTTAGTGTTTCAAAGGCATCAACCATACTCTTTACAATTTTTTCGTTTTCATCCGAAAGAGCAGGTTTTGATGTGTATGTTAATTCAACATTTGCTTTAAAATTTTGATCTTCTGATTCTAACTTACGTAGAATTTTTTTAACATCTTTTAAAAATTCCTCGCCACTCTCACCTGGAACAAGAAATCGGGAGACCTTTAAGGAACATTCATCCGGGACTACACTTGATCTTTCACCACCCGTTATTACACCTGGAACAAGTGAACCGTTCCCTGTGTACTTATGAAAGCCTGGTTTTATTTTATTTAACTCCTGTATGACTTTAACCATTTGATCAATGGCATTTATACCAGCCTCAGGGGTGGCTCCATGAGCTCTCTTTCCCAAAGTATTAATCACTAGTTCAGCCATACCTCCACAAGCTAGGCCAATCTTCATATCAATTGCTTCTCCATTGATTGCCATATCGGCCGTAAATCCATCTTCCAGCAATTTATATGTTCCTTTACGTTTTTCATTTTGAACTTCTTCTTCAATAACATGTGTAATGGCGATCTCTCCAGCTAAATCTACCCCTGATTCTATTAAAGCCTTAATTGCCAGTATATGACAAACCATACTAGACTTACAATCGCAACTTCCCCGACCATACAATTTATCACCTTCTATTTCAGCCCCTAATGGATCCTTGATCCATCCTTCACCATAACCTACCGTGTCCAAATGACTATTTAAAGCAATGCGTGGCCCTGGTTTACTCCCTTTGAAAATAGCAATAACGTTTCCATGTCGATCAATTTTCGTGTCAAGACCGAGCTTAGTACAAGTTTCCGCCACAATTTCAGCAAGCTTTGCCTCATCTCCACTTATACTTGGAGTTTTAACGAAAAAACTTAACAAATCAATAATTTCTTCTCTGTCAATACTTTCAATAATTTTATTATGCATAATAGCACCCCTTCTTCCAAAAGTATATACAATTTTGAAATGATATCTATAATAGTTACAGGAATAACATCCTTTCTCCCCTGCTTTCGCTTCACATTATAAAGGCATTAAGATTAAATAATATTAAATGAAAATATACTTGGTATTTTATGGAATTTATAAAGGCAGCAAATTAAAATTCTTTAGATCTCATAGAACGAACACCCTGGTAAATTTAGCGGCTCATAGGTTGTTATGACAACAGAAAAACCTTTTCTCCTGTTATAAATTATAGGGTTCAAATTATGCCGAACAGTTGTAAAAATACTCGAACCGCCAAGAAGGTTACAGTAACCATAATAATCCCATAAATAATATTCTGCCTTGTATTGTTTACTCCTTCATTTAAAAAATCTTTCTTATTACACAGCAACCAGATTAACCCGACGACTAATGGTAATGCTAACCCATTTAATGCTTGTGCTGTAACAATTACTGCCACTGGCATTGAATCGAACAATGATACGATAATAACAGGAAAAATACTTACGATAATCATAAACAGTCGACTTCGGTTAGCTTTATAATCTTCTGGTAAACCAACTGCTTGATTCATAAGCAGAGGTTGTAAGCTAATATGATATAGACCCGATGAAATAGCCGCCGCCCACAAACCTAAGGCAAAAAGTATTCCAGCATAACGTCCTAGTAAAGGAGTTAATTGAACAGCCATATCGTGTGCACTAGTCACTTCAATTCCTTCTGCATACATCATAGTACCAGCACAAATTACAATCGCTATTGTAATTAGGGCTGTAACAATCATATTTAGTCTTAAATCAAATCGAGAAAGTAGTAGCTTTAATGCATTAGAGTCATCACTATTTTCATATTTCTTTTTTAAGAAAGCTGACAGGGCTAATACGATATTTGGTGGCATAGTAGTCGCTAATAACGCCAAAATCAACCAATAATCTCCGCCAGGAATTGTAAACGAAAACCCTTCTGTAATTAAATCACCCATACTAGGCCCAGATACAAATGCAGTAATGACAAAAGCAAGAACCATTAGTGAGATCAAAACGATATTAACGTTCTCGATAATTTTGTATACCCCTATCCAAGCTATAACAAGAGCGATTAATGACATTATTAGAGCCCACATAGTAATGGACATGCCAGAAATGAAGTAATCCATAGCCATACCAGCACCAATAAAGTTACCTGATTGGAATGCAATTCCACCTAATAGTATTGCGATATAAAGAAAGATAGAAGCTGGTTTCCCTATAAACTGACGAACTCCCTCCAATAAAGATATCCGCTTATGCACTGTAATCCTTACAGCAGGTTCTTGAAAAAAATAAGAGAATAGGCAAGCTATCACAACAATCCATATCGCTTGATAGCGATAGGTAGCACCTAAAACAGATGCTGTTGTTACCGTCCCTGGCCCAATAATTGCTGCAGCAATGATGGCGGCTGGACCAATAGCTCTAAGGCGGTCCATAAAGTTCAGTTTTGGATCCAATTCTGGTTTAATACTTTCTTTTACTATTGCCATAAAATAAACCTCCTTCTAATAATTTTTTTATTTTAATTCCTTTATTGAAAGGATTTAAAATTTAATCAAAGGGTAGTACATGAATTAAGGCTATTGCTGGATGAAATATCTTTCTATTATTAATTTCTAAGTTTAAAGTAATTACATGGCGGGAGTTAACTGAAATTTTAACAGGAGCTCGAATATTCCAAGTAAATTCGTTTTGATCTTTGTCGGGGTTTAATACCCCCATTTTCGATCCCTGTAGAACTTGAAACCCATCAGGAAATATTAAAGTTGCTTTGATTGGCAAATCTGTTTGACAATAATTTTTTAATATAAATGTGAGTTTAAAGTCTTTTCCCACACAAACTTGTTGATAGTATGGATAAAAGTGGGTCCAAAAAGGATCAATTCCTAAATTTGTTGGTTTAGGCAGTAATGAGACTGCTGTCTTATCTACTTCTTCAGCCCATTCATGGAGTTGAACTAAATCTTGGTTTTCTACGTATATTGGGTCGTAATGGCCTCCTAAAATGATCTCAACTTTATGTTCCATTAATTGTTTGGCTAAATTTTGGTAAGTACCTAACTCATATTCATTTTTAAAGATTACAGGTTCTTTGATTCCACCTTCTTTTAAAGGCCATACATTATCTCCACAAAAAGCAACTTGATAGCCATTAATATTCGTAAATAATGCCATCGAATACTTTGTCTGTCCAGGTTGAAATTGAAAAGTTAAATCGAATCCTTTCCAATGTATTGTTATACAGTCTTCAATAATTCTGTCATATTCTAGAAATATGGGATAGATGCAAGGTAAGTCTTTTGATCCAGGTTGCCTTAACACTGAAAGTAAGTCTTCGTGCACCCAAATCTCAGTTTCCATAAAAATATCTTCCACATTATTAGATCCAAATCTATGTTGCAATTCAGGGATTCGAGCAATATGGTCGTCATGATAATGGGTAATAGTAATTACATCAATTTTTTGAACACTGAATTCCTTTTGGAACTTTTTAATAATTTCTTCTTCTATATATCCATAATCAATAATAAATGCATATCCATCATTCGAAATAATAGCCCAACTTGTTTTATCCAAATAAACTAAATTCGGTAAAACTTTATGAAGTGGAGACAACTTCCTACTAATTCGTTTTGGTGTTAGAAGCTCTCTCCAGTAATCTATTTTTTCTATAAGTCTATTTATTAATTCCCGTTTATAAGTAAATGGGTTGCCTTGAGATGGTAAAAGTTTCTGAGGATTAATTTTAACTAACTTTATTAATGAATCTATTAAAGTTTTAAAGCTTCCTCCTGCTTCCCAATGCTCCGGCATATATTCCCACTGTACATCATAAAGATTAGGTAGCTTTTCATTCGAATACAGCAAATTTCCAATAAATAAATATGATTGACATTTGTTTTCTATGAGATAAGATACAGCCCCCTTTGTAGACCCTGGTGTATCAATTATTTTAATAGTCCACGAACCGAATTTAATAGAATCTTTATCAGTTATTCCTCGCACTTGGTCGACATCAAGAGGAGGAGGAAAATAGGGACCCAAATCGTAATTTAAGAAAACTCTTCTTTGTTGCCAAAACTCTGAAGCTTCCCTTAACAAATGAACTTCTGCCTGTGGTGCAATAATTTTACTACCGCTTTTATCGTAATCAATCAGTCCAATACTATGCCCATAATTATGATCAGTTAAGAAAATCATCTCTAATTGTGCAATACCAATCTCTTTTAAACTAGGCATAAAACTTCCAGTTCCAAAGTTTATAGCAATTCCTTTATTTTCATGCCGTAATATATAAACGTTGCATATATCTTCAACAAGAAATAAATCTTGAGCCAAGGGCTTAAACATAATTAATGTCCTCCAAACTCCAATAGAATTATAAAAATAAAATCCTTTTATTCTTCTATCAATTGCCCATTTAATAAATCTGTTACAAACATATAGCCCGGTTCATGAGTAATCATCAAATTTGGTTTAGCTTGTTTAGCTACTATTTGTGGGGTAACACCACAAGCCCAAAAAACTGGCACTTCCCCCGGGTGAATATGGACTGACTTACCATAATCTGGTTGATCAATTTTCGAAATTCCAATTTTTTCAGGGGAACCTATATGGACAGGTGTACCATGAGTTTCCGGATATTTTGACGTAATGTCAATCGCCTTCTTTACTTGACCCTCTGGGATTGGTCGCATACTAACAACCATTGGACCTTTGAATACTCCTGCCCCAATACATTGTATATTGGTTATATACATTGGCACTGGGTTCCCAGCTTGGTGAGCCATTTTAATACCATTATTCACTAAAGCATCTTCAAAGGATACACTACAACCAAGAAGAAAGGAAACCAAATCTTTTTCCCAAATATCAACTATGTCTGTTACAGTTTTTATTAAAGATCCATTCTTGTATATTCGATATTTACCAATATCGGTGCGTAAATCACCCTTTTTAGCTAACCTTTTTGGTACATATGAACCAATATCAGTCACTTCTAATAGTGGACAAGGTTTAGGATCTCGTTGACAAAATAATAAAAAATCAGTAGCAAGGTCTTTTTTAAGGATAACTAAATTGGCCTGAATAAACCCATTAGCAATTCCAGTTGTACTTCTATTTAACTTATTTTCTCTGATAAGTTGACGTACAGTGCTAGGTGTGCTTTTTGCCAAGTTATATTTATTACTCACAAATATCCTCCTTTACCCCAATAGAATAAACTTGTTAACGGATTATCGTTCTCATTCTTAGCCGTTCATTGGAATCGCTTTCATAAAATGGATGAATGGATTGATCTGCTAGTTAATTTTCTTTATAGAAACTGCTATTTTTGTTAAAGCTTTTTCAATATTTTCAAAGGAATTGGCAAAAGATATTCTGATGTACCCCTCCCCATACTTCCCAAAGGCTGAACCTGGAACTACGGCTACCCCAGCTTCATGAAGAATATAACGTGCAACTTCTTCGGAACTTCTCCCCAACATTTTCACATTGACAAAAGCATAAAACGCACCATGAGGTGTGGCTACACTAAGCCCGTCAATTTCATTTATACATTCAACAACCAGTTTCCTTCTCCGGTTAAATTCGTTCCTCATTGTTTCTACATTTTGCTGTGGACCTTTTAACGCAGCTTCCGCTCCAAATTGAGCAAAGGATGTGGCACAAGTTACTGTATATTGATGTACACGCACCATCGCATCGATGAAGGGCTTAGCTGCTGCAACATATCCAATTCTCCACCCTGTCATTGAGTACGCCTTTGAAAATCCACCTATTGTTAAGGTACGTTCTTTCATCCCCGGAAAGCTTGCAATGCTATAATGCCTACAGTCTTCATAAATCAACTTTTCATATATCTCATCGGAAAGTACAATTAAATCATGTTCTATAGCCAGATTTGCAAGCTTCTCAAGCGCTTCTTTACTTGCTACCGATCCTGTTGGATTATGAGGTGTATTAACAATAATCATTTTTGTCTTCGGAGTGATTAGTTTTTCAATTTCTTCAGGATTTAAATTATAACCATCTTCTTCTTTCAGTTGATAAGAAACACTTTTTGCACCTGCAAGCTCTACACAATAAAAATAATGAAGCCAAGCTGGGTCTGGAACGAGCACCTCATCACCTAGATCAAGCAATGCAAGAGTCGCAAGCGATACCGCCTCATTCGCTCCAACAGTTACAATCAACTCTCCATCTTCCAGTGCAAGCCCATTCTCTGTTTTCAATTTCTCCTTTAGTGCTTCCAAAAGCCCAACAATACCATAATTAGAAGTATAATGGACTTGACCATCCTTTATTGCCTTTATTGCCGCTTCCTTTATATGAGATGGTGTATCAAAATCCGGACGTCCAATACCAAGATTGATTATTTCTTTCCCATTACTCTCCAACAGATTAACTTCTTCAAACACCTTACGAATCCCTGAAAAAGGGATTTGATGCATTCTTTTTGCTTCAATGGATGATATCATTTTTTTACCCACCTTCGTATGAATTTTCTTTACTACAGGATCCAGCATGATTGGAAAATGAGAAGTTGCTATTTTACCTTTTCTTATAATCCAGTCATAATCTTATGTATTATACTAAAATCCAGGTCTGTTTTCCTAAGATCCTGAATTTTTCGTTAAATAGAAAACCCTTATGTCTTTAATATCTCTAGGAGTGTACAGAAGCAATTAATTGAATTTCAACAGGTGCATTGCCAGGCAACGAAGGAACGCCTATTGCAGCCCGACACCCAATACCTTTGCTACCTAGTTTTTCAAATAAATATTCGGAAGCAAAATCTGCCAGACTTGAATGCATTTGAAATGTTTCGTCAGCATTCACATAAACGGTAAGTGAAAGAACCTGCGCCAAGCGTTCATCTTCTACAAGCGTATCCTTAGCAGCAGTAATTGCATTAGCAACCGCCTGTCTTACTGCTGCCTTATAGTTTGTGATAGACTCTCCTGTTTGTACTTTTCCAATTTGAATCAGTACTCCGTTTTTTCTTGGTGTCATTCCGGCTGTATAAATGATATTCCCAAAGCGGGTGGCGGGTACATATTTACCTTGGGGAATAGGGGTGTTATTATTATTTGACGTGTTCATTCTGATATGCCTCCACCACCTGAATGAGTCGCTCTATTGCACTCACTGCTACTTTATGATCTTGAGAAAAGTTTATTCGAAAGCTATCCGTAAACTGTGATCCGAATTCTGTACCCGGCGTCACGATAACATTAGCTTGAAGCCTTAGTATTTTTACGAACTCATTAATTGGCATATCCAATTGAGTTATTCTTGGAAACAGATAACTACCAGCCTCTGTAAGTCTAACGTTAAATCCATTTGCTTCTTGTAATTTAGAGACTAGATCGTCACGAATTGCTTGGTGTTCTAAAATCCGCTTTTCCATCCAGCCTTTAGGTTCCGAAAACCATGTCTTTAAAACGGCTTGGCTATATCCGCCCGCACGAAGGGATACAATAGCTTGCAGCTTTTCCATTCGCTCAATTATTTTAGCCGACCCAAATGCAACTCCTAACCTGTATCCACTAAGCGACTCTGTTTTTGATGGACCAATAATGGTGATGACATTTTCAGGATTAACAATATCCTGTGCACACAAATGTGTAAAAGTTCTTTTTTCAAATATTTGCCGTGAATACAATTGGTCGACGATTACTGATGCTCCATACTGTTCTGCAAGTTCAGCAATTTTAAGAATTTCATCCTTAGAATAAATAACGCCTACAGGATTATTTGGATTAGAGAATAAAAATAATTTAACACCTTGTTTAAAAGCTTCTTCTAACTGCGTTAAATCCAACCCCGCAGAAGCATCATTTTCAAAATAATCCATCTGAATTGGAACAATTTCACCATCAAAGAATTCGACTAATTTCCGATTTGCAAAATAATCTGGTTCGACAATTGCAACCTTATCACCTTTAGCCACTGTGGATCCCATTGCCAGAAAAAGTGCACCTTGTGTTCCAGGAGTAATGATAAAATTCTCATCGGAGTTAATTTTTGCACCAGTAAAATCAGATAGCTTTTTAGCCACATTTTCTCGGATATCCATACTCCCACGATATTCGGTATAAGCTTGCTTACCACCAATATGAACTCCTTCAATAAACACATCCAAGGAACCTGGAATAGGCTTGAAGGCATCTACATCACCATGTGAAAAGTCAACTGGAGTACCAGGTATTTTATCAAAACGCAGTTTAATTTCATTCGTATTTTGTCTTACTTCTTGTCCGGGTGCATATTCAGCACCAAGTTTTAAAAACTTTTCTTCAATTAAACTCATTCTTCGATACACCCTTTTCATTTTTATAGTTTTGCATATTTTTTGTTTATTCTTTATATTTATTATAGTATCTCTTGTAATTCGGGAACGCCAATAGGAAAATATTATAATGATATATATAATTCTTTATATGATTTAAAAAAGTACAACAATCAATCAGAATTCTCTTCATCTAGGTATGTATCACAACTAAGAAAGCGAGGATCAATTTATGTTAAAAAACATGGATTATGTTCATGCGGTATATGTACATAAAAGTTTTTCTAAAGCGGCTGAAAAACTTTATATTTCTCAACCTGCACTTAGTGCAACAATTAAAAGAGTCGAGGAGGAAATTGGCCTTCCTATTTTTGACAGGAGTAGTAATCCGATTCAATTAACACAAGCAGGAAAGTATTATATTGAATCAATTGAATCAATCATGAATCTTGAAAACGAGATGAGATCTTATTTTAATAGCTTGTTAGATAACAACCGTGGGACCATTAATGTAGGGGCTGCTTCCTTTTATTGTACGTATATTCTCCCGACAATCATACAAGATTTTAGGGTAGAATACCCTGATTATACTGTAAATCTATTGGAAGCAAACGCCGATGAGTTGATGAAATGTTTACATTCAGGAATTGTCGATATAGTAATAGACGTTGAAAAAAAAGGAATTCCAAGAGCTTTTGATTCCCTTGTGTGGTCGAAGGAAAATTTATTACTTGCAGTTCCTTCATCTTATGATATAAATAATCAGTTAAAAACATACCGTCTAACTTTCGATGACATTGCGAGTGGGAATTACTTAAATAAAAAACATCCAAAAGTGGATGTGAAAATGTTTAAAAATGAAAATTTTCTTTTGTTAAAACAAGGAAATGATATGTACGAGAGGAGCATAAACATATGTAAGAAGGCGGACTTTACTCCGAAGGTCACCATATACTTAGACCAAATGCTTACAGCCTATAATATTGCTCGAAAGGGTAAAGGAATTGCCTTTGTCCGTACTGGAATAACTCGTTATTTGGAAACAACAAATGAATTGTACTTTTATAAAATAAATGACGAAAATGCTTACCAGAATATTATGTTATATTTTAAAAAAACAGAACCACTTTCAACAGTTGGAATGGATTTTATTACGTTCTTAACTAGTAAAGAGCATGATAAAACTTCACAATGAATAAGTAAGGTTGTAGTGATTTTTAGAACACATATTTTGATATTAAAAGAACGCTCTTTTTGTATACATCACCAAGCATATTTTGATAAGACCTTTAAGCAACTTTTGCACTATTAATAATAATAGAGCGTTCTTTTTAAAATTTTTACCCTAGCTTATTTGCCTCTACAATTTTTTGTGTTATCTCTAAGAATTCTTCTATCTCTTCTATGTTATTACAATGTAATGGTGATACTCTAATGACACCATTCAATCCAAATGATTTTAACATTCTTTTTGAATAAATACTTGATGCAACACGTTCATAAACTATTATATTTTCAGCTTCATATTGTTTCACTGCTTCTTTATAATCTAAACCATCTATGCTTATTGCGATGATCAAATCCCTTTTAGACAAATCTTCATAGTCTAAGTGAACAGTAACCCCTTGAATACTTCTTAACCCCTTCACTTTATCTGTTCCATTCAACATGGTTTCAAGAAGCGCTCTTTCATGTAAAGCAATTCGTGTCATTCCTTCTACATATAAGCTTCTTCTATCCTCTTTTTTTGAAAACTTACTACCTATCCAACACACATAGTCTGTAATCTCACTTATTGCAGCAAAATGTCCTGTGGCTGAACCACCTAGTTCCAGATCACCATCTTCTTTTCCATATAAACGATGATGGGGAAGTTTAGAAGCTCTATCGGAAAGATAAGCAATACCACTCCCTTTTACACCGAAAAATTTATAAGGAGCAAAATTCGTTGCATCTATAGGAGTTTTTTCAATATCGATAATCCCATGTGGAGCATGTTGTACCGCGTCAACAATAATATATAAATCTGGTTTTATTTTTCTTGCTTCTTCCACAATTGTTTCGATATCTAAGATAGCTCCCGATATATTAGACGCATAAATAACACTTAATAGGCATGTTTCATTATCAATTTGCTTTACTATTTCTTCAACATCCACTCCCCCAGTAACCCGATTTGTTTTTGCGATGCGCAATTCTTTTCCTAATTTATTCGCATAAAATTTAGCTGCGTCATATGCCGAAGGATGCTCTAATGCAGTAGTTACTATATTGGCCCCTTCAATGTTTTCAGCTATCACACCAGTGATGTCAAAAATTGCTTGAGAAGCGGTAAGGTAGGTTTTAATACTACCATTTTTCGCATTAAATATCGTCCGAATATCTTGTTCACCCTGCCGTTCAACACTTACCAAATATTTTGCGGTTTCATGTTCACGTAAAGGATGATCGGGAATCAAATCATGCTTCGCAAATTTCTCATTAGCACTTTTTAACTTAAGAGAACCTCCTGCATTGTCAAAAAATAATCTTTTCTTCTTGTTTAGAAGATCAATATCGATGTATGCAAATCTTCCTCTAATTTCCGACAATAATTCTTCACTAAACAATGCCTCGTTTTCTAGTTTAACCATTGTTTTATATCCTCCAATTATAATACGATTTAAACTAATAGTAATACTACTTTATCTTTAACTCCAATACGAAAAAGTTTATAATGATATACACTTTTCTATATATGGTATCATGAGAAAATTTTAAAATAGAAATATAAAGTAGAAAATGAAGTGTCCAAGTTCATTTAGGGGCTTATGAGGTATCATCATACCAAAAACTTAATGTCCTCTCCCCCTTTCTTTAATCCACCCACGGTAAATAGAATTTTCAAAAAATTACCTTGACAACATAATAATATGTCTTGTAAAATAAATTATACTACCCTAGTAGTATAGTGTGGAGTTGATGTTAATGAAGAAAATTGAACTATTTAAAAAATATGGTTTTTCGGAATATGAAGCAAAAATTTATCTGGCCTTACTAAAACAACACCCAATGAACGGCAATAATATATCGCTTCAGTCAGGAGTTCCGAGCGCAAAAGTATATCAAAATTTACCCCGTTTACTTGAAAAAGGATATATCTACTTGTTAAATGATGGTAAAGAAAATTCCAAGAAATTTTATGTTCCTTTACCATGGGAAAAGTTATTATCATTGTTGGAAAGCTCCCATAAACAAAACATGGAAATGATGGAAGAACATTTAAAACTCATTGAAACAAAAACAGAAGCTGAATGGTCCAAGCTTTATCATATTGAAGGATATGACGCATCTATTGAATTGTTTCAACAATTAATTGAACAAGCGGAGCAATCTATTTTATTTAGCGGATGGAATAATGAATTGATGCAAGCTTTTACAGAAATTGATAGCGCTAACAAACGTGGTGTTTCAGTTGTATCTATATTATTTGATGAAAATGCGAATACAGATATTCCGTGGACACATTTCCAACATCACAAAGGACAGTACACGAATGCAAGACATTTAGGAGAACTTGTAGCCGTATTTGATTCCAAAAAAGCATTTATTCTCAATTCAGAAAATCCGGCACACGGTATTATTTCGAATCATGCTGCACTCGTAAATATTGCCGAAAACTATATTCGTCATGATATTTACATTAACCGGATTTTATCGGAATTTGAAGATCTGCTTATCGAGAGATATGGTGAGAACTTAGAAAAATTAATTACTGATTTCTAACTTGAAAGGAGGATCGAACGAAACGGTTTTAATAAACAATATAGGTAACGTAAAAAGTTCTATGAAAAGTACCAGAAAGTAAAAAAACTTGAATTTTGATGGCAAAAAACGACCGCCATCGCTCTTGACAAACACGACAATGGTTTTTTTAAAAGATGTCAAGGGCGAAGGGGACAAAAAGTAGGCACGCTAAATAGCCCTTGACTTTTACCATTTTAACCCATTGTCAAGTTCGGTTTGTCAAGAGTTCGCTACGCCGATGGCTATTTGTCGGGCTCAGCTAAACAAAAAGCTAGGCTGATTGCTGCTGTTCAATCAAGAAGTCTTGTGACAACGCAAT
>NZ_JBPPZG010000002.1:0-48955 GCF_051918545.1 Pseudogracilibacillus amylolyticus (SeqCode)
CTAGTTGAGTCCGAACATCACTTAGGGGAACGTGAGAACACCTTGTGTGCCCCTATTAATCAACTAGATCGGTGAATCTCCGGTATAGAACATTTATCATCCACTGCACCAGCGGAGGAAATACATGGAGACTCCTGGTCGGCTAGAGGCGGTCACGTCCTGTGACCTACGCCGACACTAGTACGTCTTGTACGTCGGAGGCTCAACAGCCGCCCACGGAAAGCGTAGTGTATTTCCGTAGCGGTATTCTGCTTTGTAGCTTCGTTTTTATTTCCACGCTGGAAATCAACGGTGTTATAACTAGTTTTACAAATTTTCACTACTCAACTGTATCCTTCAACTACAATGCAACAGTATTAAATCTGTGAAAAGATACGAATCATTTTGTGTTAACTCGCTTTTAAAAAAAGCGGGTTATTATTATTGGTTTAAAGTGGAATTATATCAATTAAAAGTTCTATTTAGACATAAGACATCATAGTTTAATATAGTAATCCAATTCAAAAAAGGTAGTTGATATATGTATGTTCCATCAATCAAACAATAGCTTTCTAATGTTTATGAAATCATTTTATAAGCAAATTATCATTTTGTTTTTCGTGATTATTCTTTTATTTACGACAATTGGGATTATCACTACTTCTAAGCCGTCATCTCGTCTCTCATCCTCTATATTTTCATCTTGGACGAGCAATGTGGATCAGTCTGTTTTCTCATTATTATTTAGTGTGGAAAATAGAGGCTTTGATCTTATGCATGGCGTGACACCGGAACGACCAATTACTGAAGTATTATTTAATTTAGTAACTAGCATTCAATTAAATAATTTGACGAGCATCTTAGGCCAAGAAATACCAGGATTTTCAACTTATGAAAATAAAGTTATTGTAGCAGGGGAAGGGTTAAATGAGCTAAGTGGACTGGCACATGAGTCTGGTCCACCGCTCGAGGAAATTTTAAAAGAGCGAAAAGCGATTGATGACTCTGTAAAAGAAGAAAAAGAATCTGTAGAGCAACCATTTTCAACAGAAGGAAGAAAAGTAGTTTTTCTCTATAATAGCCATAATAGAGAGTCATTTTTACCGCATCTACCTGATGAATCGAACCCCAATGCTGCACATCATAAAGAAGTAAATATTACGAAAGTAAGTGATAAACTAGCAAGTGCACTAGAGTCTTATGGGATAGGTTCCTACGTGGATGATACGGATATTATGAATGTTTTAAACGAAAAAGGTTGGAAGTACGGAAAATCGTATGAAGCATCTAGACCTGTCGTACAAGAAGCAATTAGTCAAAATAAAGATCTGCAATATGTATTAGACATTCACCGTGATGCTCTACCACGAAAAGAAACAACAAAAGAAATAAATGGCAAGGATTATGCGCAAATTTTATTTATTATTGGCGCGGAAAATAAAAATTACGAGAAAAATTTAAAGTTAGCGACAGAGCTACATTACTTATTAGAAGAAAAATACCCTGGCTTAAGCAAAGGGATCATTACAAAAGAAGGATCGCAAGGAAATGGAGTTTATAATCAAGACTTACATGATAACGTATTATTGTTGGAAATTGGAGGTTATGATAATACGTTAGAAGAAATGTATCGGACGGCTGATGTATTTGCTGAAGTATTCGGAGAAATTTATTGGGAAGCTGAGAAAGTTAATAATTAGGAGGAGTTAAAAATGTCGCGTTTTATAACGATCTCATTACTCTTGTTAGTGTTTTTCTTTGGAGGAATGTCCTATGGTTCATTTGAAAAAGACCGAATAATTGTTCAGCCAGATGAGGAGGAACCAATTGTTGAACATCAAGAAATTATGGAGTCTACTCCAGTATCATCAGAAACGTATAGTACACAAGACGGAGATTATTTAGTTCATAAAACAGCATCTTTCTTTGAAAAAGTTGTAACGACTGGCTATGAAATTATTATTAATATTTTATATGCTATTGCAAACTTATTCTTTGACTGAAAAGGAGTTTATAAAGTTCTATCGCATAAATATTATACTGATTGAATGATTATATTGAAACAAAAGCATCCTATTGATATAATTCTTGATAGGAAAGCATGTATATAATTGGGTAGAAGTGTAGGAGTGAGCACGAACAAATGAATAATAGACAAAAAAATGTACGTAACTTTTCGATAATTGCTCATATTGATCACGGAAAATCAACTCTAGCAGATCGAATATTAGAAAATACACAAGCTTTAACAGAAAGAGAAATGAAGGAACAATTTTTAGATGCAATGGATTTAGAACGGGAACGTGGGATAACGATTAAGTTAAATGCTGTCCATCTGCAATATAAAAGTAAAAATGGGGAGGATTATACCTTCCATTTAATTGATACACCAGGACATGTCGACTTTACGTATGAAGTATCTAGAAGTCTTGCGGCATGTGAAGGAGCCATCTTAGTAGTTGACGCAGCACAAGGTATCGAAGCTCAAACACTCGCAAATGTTTATCTAGCTTTAGACAATAATTTAGAAATTATTCCGGTAATCAATAAGATCGACTTACCAAATGCGGATCCTGAACGAGTAACACAGGAGTTAGTAGATATTGTCGGCATTGATCCAGACGATGTTATTTTAGCGTCTGCGAAAGAGAATATTGGAATTGAAGAAATATTAGAGCGGATCGTCGAACGTGTTCCGGCACCTGAAGGTAAAGAAGAAGATCCGTTAAAGGCATTAATTTTTGATTCCTTATATGATTCGTATCGTGGTGTTATTGCCTCTATATGTGTGAAGGAAGGACAAGTAAAAGTAGGCGATAAAATTAAGATGATGGCAAGTGAGAAAGAATATGAAGTGCTAGAACTTGGAGTATTGACGCCAAAAGCTGTTAGTAAAGAGGTACTTACTGTTGGAGATGTTGGTTTTTTAACAGCTGCAATAAAAGAAGTGAAGGACACACGAGTAGGGGATACGATTACGACAGCAGAAAATGGTGCATCAACTCCACTTCCCGGGTATCGGAAACTGAATCCAATGGTTTTCTGTGGGTTATACCCAGTAAATTCAGATGACTATAATCCGCTTAGAGAAGCACTTGAACGGTTAGAACTGAATGATTCATCCCTTCAATATGAACCGGAAACGTCACAAGCATTAGGATTTGGTTTCAGAAGCGGATTTCTCGGTTTACTGCATATGGAAATCATTCAGGAACGTATTGAAAGAGAATTTAATATTGACTTGATTACAACAGCACCTAGTGTAATTTATGAAGTGCGGAAAACAGATGGGGAAGTTATTAAAGTTGATAATCCGTCGTTAATGCCAGATCCACAGTCGATCGAGGAGATTTTAGAACCTTATGTAAAAGCATCCATTATGGTGCCGAATGATTTTGTTGGTGCGGTAATGGAGCTTTGTCAACGAAAACGTGGACAATTCATTGATATGCAATATTTGGATGATATTCGTGTAAATGTTATTTATGAATTGCCATTATCAGAGATAGTATTTGATTTCTTTGATCAATTAAAATCAAACACAAAGGGGTATGCATCCTTAGACTATGATTTTATTGGTAATCGTCCATCCGACTTAGTTAAAATGGATATTTTATTACACGGGGAACCTATTGATGCGCTATCGATAATCGTTCACAAAGACTTTAGTTATAACCGCGGCAAACAAATTGTTGAAAAACTAAAAGATTTGATTCCAAGACAACAATTTGAAGTGCCTGTTCAAGCGGCGATAGGTAATCATATTGTAGCACGCTCGAATATAAAAGCAGTTCGTAAAGATGTAACTGCAAAACTATATGGTGGAGATGTAACTCGTAAACGTAAGCTACTGGAGAAACAAAAAGAAGGTAAAAAGCGAATGAAGATGGTTGGCTCTGTAGAAATCCCACAGGAAGCGTTCATGGCAGTATTACAATTAAATGATGATAAATAGTTTTACTTGAAAACGGAGGCAATTAAAAAGGCCATCCGTTTTTTTAAAAGCCCTTTTCGTAATTTATGGTTAGCCATTACCTTATCCGCAGCACCAATGAGTTGCGCTGTGATAGGTGTTTTTTGCGGTCATTGTGTCAGAATTTTTCTCAGGAGTTTTGTTGTGGAACGATAATCTTTTAAAAATTAAACGTTTAATGGTAATAAATCCATTCGAAGTAAGGGAAAATAAAGAAAAAATCATCTTTCTAAATGAGACGTCTTAATTGACAAAAAAAATAGGATTTGATAATTTATTAATAGCATTAGCACTCGGAAGATGTGAGTGCTAACAGAGGTGGATCATCATGTTAACTGAAAGACAATTACTTATATTACAATCGATCATTGATGATTTTATTGAGACGGCGCATCCGATTGGATCTCGTGCTATTTCAAAAAAAGCCAAAATTAATTTAAGTGCTGCAACGATTCGAAACGTAATGGCAGATCTAGAAGATATGGAGTTGTTAGAAAAGACGCATTCTTCTTCAGGACGGATACCTTCTGAAAAAGGATACCGTTATTATGTGGATCATGTGATATCACCGACTATTCGAGACAAAGAAATAGCTATTATTAAAAATATCATTCAAGATAATATGATTGAATTAGAACATGTTGTTCAATTATCAGCTGAAGTATTGTCACAATTAACCAATTATACAGCTATCATTCTTGGGCCAAATGAAGTTGATGCGACATTAAAGCAGATACAAATAATAAATTTGACCCCGCAGACAGCTGTTGCTATTTTAGTAACGAGCACGGGACATGTTGAGCATAAATCCTTTTCGATACCAAAAGGATTCAATGTTTCAGACTTTGAAAAGGTTGTTAATATACTTAATGATCGTCTTGTCGGTGTACCGATTGTGAAATTACCACACACGCTACAAACAGAAGTATATGAATTATTAAAAAAGCATATTAAAGAGCATGAACTAATGTATGAATATATTCAGTCAATTATTCGTTATGATGATACTGCAAAGCTATATGTTGGTGGTCAATCGAATATTTTAATGCAGCCTGAATTTAAAGATGTCGAAAAAATTTATGAGTTTTATACTATGCTGGAAGATGAAGATGAAATTATTAAATTGCTCACAGAACAGCATGATGGGTTAAAAGTGACAATTGGTAACGAAAATAAGAATGAAGCGATCAAAAACTTCAGTCTAATAACAACACCATATAAAATGGGTGTAAACCAATTAGGAACCATTGCTTTATTTGGTCCTACAAGGATGGAATACCGTAAAGTAATCACTCTATTAAAATCTCTTTCCAATGAGATGACAGATTTATTTTATGTAACATTTAATAAGTGAATTGTTTATGGTTTATTTTGTAAGTAATTCATGTTATGGTTTATCGTGGCAATTAATATTGGAGGTGCCGGACATTGAATGAACAAGAAAAAGAAACTATCATAACTGAAGAAGATGCAGAAGCAGATATTCAAGAAAATGAATCAAAATCAGAAGCCGAAGAGGACGAAAATTCTGACCAACCTCAAGAAGAAGAGGAGACTGTCGCGAATACGTTACAATTGGAAAACGATAAATTAACAGCAGAGGTTGAGCAATTAAAAGATCGATTACTGCGAAATCAAGCGGAATTTGAAAATTATAAAAGAAGAACACAAAAAGAAAAGACTGCTGAACGTAAATATAAATCAGAAGAATTAGCGCTTGAGCTTTTGCCTATTTTGGATAATTTTGAAAGAGCGCTACAGACAGAAGTATCTGAAGAAAATAAAGGTTTTGTAGAAGGAATGCAAATGGTGTATAACCAATTGGTAACAGCTTTACAATCACAAGGTGTTGAACAAATTGAAACAGTTGAAAAGGAGTTTGACCCAAATTATCACCATGCTGTTATGCAAATAGAAGATGAGGAATTTCCTTCAAATATTATAGTAGAAGAACTACAAAAAGGGTATATGCTAAAAGATAAAGTAATTCGACCAGCAATGGTAAAAGTAAACAAATAGAAGTGTGACAAAGGAGAGTTTTGAAATGAGTAAAATTATCGGAATTGACTTAGGTACTACGAATTCTTGTGTAACTGTAATGGAGGGCGGCGAACCGGTTGTTATTGCAAACCCGGAAGGAAACCGAACAACACCGTCTGTTGTTTCTTTTAAAAACGGTGAAAGACAGGTTGGGGAGGTCGCAAAACGTCAAGCGATTACGAACCCGGATACAATTCAATCCATTAAACGTCATATGGGAACTGATCATAAAGTAAATGTTGAGGGTAAAGATTATACTCCACAAGAAATTTCGGCAATTATTTTACAACATTTAAAAAGTTATGCAGAAGACTATATTGGTGAAAAAGTAAGTAAGGCAGTTATTACTGTACCAGCTTATTTTAATGATGCGGAAAGACAGGCAACAAGAGATGCTGGTATTATTGCAGGACTTGAAGTAGAAAGAATTATTAATGAGCCGACTGCAGCTGCACTTGCATACGGAATCGATAAAGAAAATGAAGACCAAACAATTCTTGTATATGACCTTGGTGGAGGTACATTTGACGTCTCGATTTTAGATATTGGCGACGGAACTTTTGAAGTAGTCTCTACTGCTGGAGATAATCGTCTTGGTGGAGACGATTTTGATGAAAAAATTATTGAATATATGGTACAAGAATTCCGTAAAGAAAATGGAATCGACTTATCCCAAGATAAAATGGCGACACAACGTTTAAAAGATGCTGCCGAAAAAGCGAAAAAAGATTTATCTGGAGTAACGCAAACACAAATTTCTTTACCATTTATTACGGCTGGAGAAGCGGGTCCACTACATTTAGAACTTACACTTACAAGAGCAAAGTTCGATGAATTAACAAATGATCTTGTGGAAAGAACGATGAATCCAGTTAGAACAGCACTATCTGATGCTGGCTTGTCTCCTAATGAAATTGATAAAGTGTTATTAGTTGGAGGTTCAACTCGGATTCCTGCCGTTGTAGAGGCAATCAAAAATGAAATTGGTAAAGAACCTTCTAAAGGAGTAAACCCTGATGAGGTTGTAGCACTTGGTGCAGCGATTCAAGGTGGAGTTTTACAAGGTGATGTAAAAGATGTTCTATTACTTGATGTTACACCACTATCACTCGGAATTGAAACGATGGGGGCTGTAACCACGAAATTAATTGAGCGAAACACGACGATCCCTACAAGTGCATCACAAATCTTCTCAACAGCTGCAGATAACCAAACAGCGGTTGATATTCACGTGTTACAAGGAGAACGTGAAATGGCTGCTGATAATAAGACATTAGGTCGTTTCCAATTAACGGATATTCCACCAGCACCTAGAGGAGTTCCTCAAATCGAGGTTACTTTTGATATTGATGCAAACGGAATTGTGAATGTGCGTGCAAAGGATTTAGGAACAAACAAAGAACAATCGATTACTATTCAATCATCTTCAGGGTTATCAGATGAAGAAATTGATAAAATGGTTAAAGACGCTGAAGAAAATGCAGAAGCTGATAAGAAACGTCGGGAAGAAATTGATTTACGTAACGAAGCAGATCAGCTTGTCTTTACGACGGATAAAACAATTAAAGATTTAGGGGATAAAGTTTCAGAAGAAGAAAAACAAAAAGCAGAAGCGGCAAAAGAAGAGCTTAAAAAAGCGCTAGAAGGTACTGATATTGAAGAAATTAAAGCGAAAAAGACTGCTTTAGAGGAACAAGTACAACAATTATCCGTTAAACTATATGAACAAATGGCTCAAGAACAACAAGCCGAGCAAGGAGCAGAAACGGAAAATAAAAGCGATGAAGTAGTAGATGCTGATTATGAAGAAGTTGATGACGAAAAGGATAAAGCAGAGAAGAATTAAAATGTAGTTTGAAAGTCAAAGTCAGGTTTTCTTGACTTTGACTTTTTTTAAGATGATTTTTTAGCAAAGTCGTAAGTACAACATCACCTAGTCATCGCCAGTTACGGCTCTTTAGGAAGGCTGACTAAGAACAGGCTCTCTGCCTAACGTCGGCATACTCCTAGTGATGAGGGCATGTTTACTTTATCGAGAAGCCAAGTTTTCTAATGAAATTTGCTTAAAAGAACAAATAAATGCTATGATTAAATGTATTGAAATTGCGGGTTTTAGGAGAGTGAATTAGTTTGAGTAAACGGGATTATTATGAGATTCTTGGACTTGAACGTGATGCGTCTAAGGATGATATAAAGAAAGCATATCGTAAGCTAGCTCGTAAATACCATCCGGATGTTAACAAGTCACCGGATGCAGAAGAAAAATTTAAGGAAGTAAAAGAAGCATATGAAATTTTAAATGACGACCAGAAAAGAGCGCAGTATGACCAATTCGGCCACGCTGGCACAGGAAGCCAAGGTTTCGGCGGCGGAGCAGGAGACTTTTCTGGATTCGGTGATATTTTTGATATGTTTTTTGGTGGAGGGGCACGGAGAGACCCGAATGCACCGCGGCAAGGCGCTGACTTACAATATACAATGACTTTAACATTTGAAGAAGCAATTTTTGGCAAGGAAACGGAAATATCAATCCCGAAAGAAGAATCATGTGGAACTTGTCATGGCTCGGGAGCTAAACCAGGAACGAAACCACAAACATGTCATCATTGTCATGGTTCTGGACAATTAAATACAGAACAAAATACTCCATTCGGTAGAGTAGTCAACCGAAGAGCATGCCATTATTGTCAAGGAACGGGTAAAATTATCCCTGATAAATGTACGACATGTGGTGGTACAGGACGAGTGAAAAAACATGTGAAAATTAAAGTTTCCATTCCTGCTGGTATTAACGAAGGACAACAAATTCGAGTTTCCGGAAAAGGAGAAGCAGGAGTCAATGGTGGGCCACCAGGAGATTTATTCGTAGTCGTTTCAGTTAAAGACCATGAGTTTTTCACTAGAGAAGGCGATCATATTTTTCTGGAATTACCAATAACATTTGCGCAAGCAGCACTTGGAGATGAAATAGAGGTACCAACCGTTCATGGAAAAGTTATGTTTAAAATTCCACCTGGTACACAAACAGGAAAAACCTTTAGATTAAGAGGAAAAGGTGCACCGAATGTTCGAGGTTACGGTCACGGAGATCAACATGTCAAAGTAAGAGTAGTAACACCTACTAAATTAACAAGTCGTCAAAAAGAGATTTTAAAAGAATTTAATGAAATTGCCGATAATGATCCATTATCAAAAGAAGAAGATTCTTTTTTTAAACGATTTAAAAAGGCATTTAAAGGTGAATAAAAATTCTACTGCAACAATCGAAGTGAGTGATAATATTGAATTGGATTGAGTTGTCCATCCATACTACAAATGACGCTTTAGAACCAGTTACAAATATATTGAATGAATTAGGTGCAAATGGAGTAGTTATTGAAGATCCAGCTGATTTATCGAGGGAAAAAAGGGATGTATTTGGAGAAGTATATGAGCTTGATAAGACAAAATATCCTAAAGAAGGTTTAATCATTAAGTCATATTTTTTACAGAATGATAAATGGGCTGAAACGCTAGAAGTTATTCGTTTCAGGATAAATAACTTGAAACAATATGAAATAAATCTTGGAAAAAACAAATTGACAACAGACATAGTAAAAGAGGAAGACTGGGAAAACGAGTGGAAAAAATATTTTAAGCCAATGAAAGTAACGAATCGAATTACAATAGTTCCATCTTGGGAACAATATCAAAAAACTTCCCAAGATGAATTAATTATAACGATTGATCCAGGAATGGCTTTTGGAACGGGAACTCATCCGACAACGATTTTAAGTTTACAAGCTTTGGAAAAAGTGATTCAACCTAATGATCTTGTTATGGACGTTGGAATAGGTTCAGGTATTTTAAGTATTGCCGCTGTTTTATTAGGTGCAAAACACGTTTATGGCTATGATCTTGATGAGGTCGCAGTAAGTAGCTCTAAGCGGAATAGAGATAGCAATCAGCTTGAAAATGAAATTACCATTAAACAAAATGACTTATTAAAAAATGTCGATAAAAGAGTCAATATTATTGTTTCAAATATTTTAGCAGATATCTTACTCCGTTTAGTAGATGATGCATGGAATAACTTGGAAGACGACGGTTACTTTATTACTTCAGGAATTATTGAAGCTAAACAACAAGTAATAATTGATAAACTTTTAGATACTGGATTTGACGTGATTGAGACGAATCAATATGAAAATTGGGTAAGCATTATAGCACAAAAAAAGATTAATAGTAGGTGACATTGTGCAACGATATTTTATTCCGAAAGCAAATTGGAGTAATGAGTTTATCGATATAGTGGATGACGATGCACATCATATGAATAGAGTCATGCGATTTAAGCCAGGCGATAAAATCATTTGTGCACATCCTGATGGTAAAGCAGCAATTTGCCAAATTATTAGTATTGAAAAAGATAAAGTGAAAGTAGAAATAAAAGAATGGCTTGATAATAATTCGGAACTACCAGTACATGTAGCAATCGCCCAAGGATTGACCAAAGGTAATAAACTAGAACTCATTTTTCAAAAAGGCACAGAGTTAGGTGCTCGGGAATTTTGCTTGTTTGAGGCAGATCGCTCGATTGTTAAATGGGATAAGAAAAAATCCAAGCAAAAATTAATCAGATATCGTAAAATAATAAAGGAAGCTAGCGAGCAGTGTCACAGGAACCGAATACCGACTTTAGAAGAGCCAAATTCATTACAAGAGATTGTTGAAAATAGCACAGATTATGACGTGAAATTGTTTGCCTATGAAGAAGAAGCGAAAATAGATAATACTTCTTCTTCTTTCGGTGCTGTACTATCTCAAATGAAAGAAAATGAAAAGCTGTTAATTTTTATTGGGCCTGAAGGTGGATTTTCGATTGAAGAGGCTATGTTTTTAAAGGATAATAACTTTATTCCTATTCGATTGGGGAAAAGAATTTTAAGAACAGAAACAGCTTCACTATATGCACTAGCTAGTATTTCGTATCATTTTGAAGAATTGAGGTGTCAGTAATATGCCTACCGTTGCATTTCATACTTTAGGCTGTAAAGTAAATCATTACGAAACAGAAGGCATCTGGAATATGTTCAAAGATCACGGCTATGAAAGAGTTGATTTTGAACGTATGGCAGATGTTTATGTCATAAATACGTGTACAGTTACGAATACAGGAGATAAAAAGAGTAGACAAATAATTCGACGTGCTGTAAGAAAAAATCCAGAAGCGATCGTTTGTGTAACAGGTTGTTACGCTCAAACTTCTCCTGGAGAAATAATGGAAATTCCTGGTGTCGATGTTGTTGTTGGGACACAAAATAGAAAGAAAATGATTGGATTAATTGAAGAACATCAGCAAACACGGCTTCCAATCAATGGAGTTTCCGCTATTATGCAAAATCGTGTGTTTGAAGAAATGGATGTACCGGAATTCTCAGATCGTACGAGAGCATCTCTAAAAATTCAAGAAGGATGTAATAACTTCTGCACGTTTTGTATCATCCCTTGGTCTAGGGGGCTGTTACGTTCAAGGGATCCGGAAAATGTATTAGAACAAGCACAGAAACTTGTTGATGCTGGTTATAAAGAGATTGTATTAACAGGTATTCATACAGCAGGTTATGGTGAAGATATGCCAGACTATAATTTTGCGAGACTGTTAAGGGATCTTGAAATGAAAGTAAACGGGTTAAAAAGAATCCGCATTTCTTCCATTGAAGCAAGTCAAATTACCGATGAAGTAATAGATGTTCTGGATAAATCGAATAAAATCGTCAGACATTTGCACATCCCTTTACAATCTGGATCAAATACGGTACTTGCAAGAATGCGCCGCAAATATTCTGCTGACTTTTATGAAGAAAAAGTGAAAAAAATTAAAAAAGCACTTCCAGGACTCGCAATTACATCTGATGTGATCGTTGGATTTCCAGGAGAAACGGAAGAAGAATTTATGGAGACATATGAATTTATTAAGAAAATCGGTTATGCAGAACTACATGTTTTTCCGTATTCAAGAAGAACGGGCACACCAGCTGCACGCATGGAGAATCAAGTTCCAAACGAAATAAAAGAAGCTAGAGTAGAAGAAATGATTTCTTTATCCAATCAATTAGCCGAACAATATGCAGCTCAATATGACGGTACTGTATTAGAAGTTATTCCAGAAGAAAAAAGTTCAAAAAATGGCTACTTAGTTGGACATGCAGATAATTATTTAAAAGTTCAATTTGAAGCACCACAAGAATTGATTGGTTCGATTGTGCGCGTAAAACTAACGCAAACAGGCTATCCTTTAAATAAAGGGGTTTTTGTCAAAGTGGCCGATCAATTAAAATCGAGTTAATCTTTCTTTAATAGCATGAATAAAGCATGAAACGAACGAAAAATGGTTTCATAAATATTTCCACGTTCTCAAATAATATGAAGGCGAAAATATTAGATGTTGACCCATCCGAATCCTTATAATATAATTGTAACAGGCATATTTAAGAACACGTATGTCTATCCATTATCGTCTTATACTCCGGAGGGAGGGAAATTAGTATGCCGAATACAACTCGAATTCGTAAAAACGAATCCATTGAAGATGCACTTCGCAGATTTAAACGTAGTGTCTCAAAAAATGGTACACTATCTGAATATCGCAAACGAGAATATTATGAGAAACCTAGCGTACGACGTAAGAAAAAATCTGAAGCAGCAAGAGCACGTAAGCGTAAATACTAAAGAGGTGCACGTAAATGTCTCTAATGGACAGATTAAACGAAGATATGAAACAAGCCATGAGGGCTAAAGATAAAGATAAGCTTAGTGTAATCCGTATGGTGAAAGCTTCTCTGCAAAACGAAGCGATTCAACTTGGGGTAGACACATTACAAGAAGAAAATGAACTCTCCATTTTATCGAGAGAATTAAAACAACGAAACGACTCCCTTAAGGAATTTAAGAATGCTGGTCGTGAAGATCTTGTAGAAAAGCTAGAAAAAGAGATTGAAATTTTAACAGTGTATTTACCTGAACAACTTACCGAAGAAGAACTTGAGGAAATCGTGAAAGAAACGATTTCTGAAGTTAATGCAACTTCTAAAAAAGACTTCGGAAAAGTAATGGGTAAAATTATGCCCAAAGTGAAAGGTAAAGCTGATGGCTCTATTGTTCAAAAAATCGTTCAACAACATTTACAATAAAATTTTAAAACAACGTTAGAAAACTAAGGCTTTCTCCAAGCCTTGGCGAAAGCCTTAGTTGCACTTATGCGAGTCAAGAAAGTTTTATACTTTCTTACCTGCTAAATAAATGAAACATAAAAGATCCTCCTTTATTTTAAATGGAAGGATCTTTTTAATTGGTAGAAAATTTGGCTTAGCTTTAAAGATAACATGCCGATTGGAAACCCGGAAGCTGTTAGGGTGATATATGAGTACTTTCCGTACAAGTATTGGCGCTAAAAATTTTGATAACCAAGTTTTAGCCAGTTAGCCGTAGAGTTAATTCAAAATATTTTCTATCCTTTAATGATTTGTCTTAAGAGTAGATCGTTTCGTTATGTCCCAATGTTAAAAATTTAGTAATAATTAATGCTAGCTGACCTAATCTATGATACGATAAGGTTGCTATAATATATCTTTTTCAAATTCGGACAAATAGGTGGTGATAAACGTTGTCCAAGTACGCCAAGTATCCAGCTATATTTTTAATTTTCTTTTTATTCTTTCCTTTCTTTTTTGACTCTTCGTCCGCAAAAGGTAACACAGAAGGAGAAGATAAATTAGTTTATGTTATTCCGATTGAAAAAGAAGTAGAAAGAGGACTGGAAGCTTTTTTAAACAGATCTACGAAAGAAGCGATTGAAGCAGGTGCCAACCATATCATTTTTGAAATTGATACGCCTGGTGGTAGAGTCGATTCAGCAGGTCAAATTGGAAAATTGTTACAAAGCCTTGAAATACCAACAACCGCCTATATTGTCAATGAAGCATTATCAGCTGGCTCATATATTGCATTAAATTCTGATACGATTTACATGAACCCTAATGCTACAATGGGCGCTAGTGGTGTCATTACGGGGGATGGAAATGCCGCCGATGAAAAAGCACAATCTGCTTGGATTGCAGCGATGAAAAGCGCTGCGGAGTCTAAGGGGAGAGATCCGACATATGCAATTGCTATGGCCGATCCAGAGGTTGATTTACCTGAGCTGGGAGCACCTAAAGGAGCCTTTTTAACATTAACTCCGTCAGACGCTGTTGAAGTTGGGTATGCGGAGGGAATTGTACAAAATAGGGTTGAATTGCTTCACGATCTAAATTTATCAGGAGCAACTATTGAAGAGCCTGAAACAACATTTGCTGAAGAAATCGCACGCTTTGTAACGAATCCAATCGTTATCCCGATTTTATTATCAGTTGCTAGCCTCGGACTTATCGTTGAATTATATTCACCAGGTTTTGGGATTCCAGGTACCATGGGATTAATTGCACTACTTTTATTTTTTTACGGACATATTATAGCAGGTCTTGCTGGTATGGAAGCAATAGTATTACTCATTTTAGGAATATTGTTAATCATTTTAGAATTTTTTGTTTCTGGAGGTATTTTAGGCTTAATTGGGGTTGGAGCAGTACTTGGCTCACTCTTCTTAGCTGGTTATGATTTAGGTCATATGGCTTTAAGTGTTTCGATTGCGTTTATTGTTGCAATAATTGCCTTCGTTATTCTGTTCAAATGGATCGGATTAGAACGGGGAATTTTCAAGAAGATTATTTTACGTGATCGAACAACGACAGAACTAGGCTATGTTTCTGTGACTGAACGTCCAGAATTAATTGGTCAGGAAGGCATAGCTGTAACGCCACTAAGGCCATCAGGGACAGCACGATTTGGTGAAGAACGAATTGACGTAGTTTCTGAAGGAGGTTTTGTAGAAAAGGATAAACGTGTTATGATTGTTGAAGTAGAAGGAATGAAGGTTGTTGTTCGAAAATTAAATTAAAATTGGAGGAAGTATAATGGATCTAGGTCTTACACAAATTGCACCAATTATTATTATTGCGCTTATTTTAATCGCGCTCGTTATTTTGTTTACTTTTGTACCTGTTGCACTGTGGATTAGCGCACTGGCGGCAGGAGTAAAAGTCGGTTTGTTTACATTGGTTGGGATGCGCTTACGTCGTGTCGTTCCTTCTCGTGTAATTAACCCGTTAATTAAAGCATATAAAGCAGGACTTGACGTCACGACAAACCAGCTAGAGAGTCACTATTTAGCGGGAGGAAATGTGGATCGGGTGGTAAATGCACTTATCGCTGCGCACCGAGCGAATATTAATTTATCCTTTGAACGGGGAGCAGCAATTGATCTTGCCGGCCGAAACGTTTTAGAAGCTGTGCAAATGAGTGTTAATCCGAAAGTGATCGAGACTCCTTTTATATCAGGTATTGCGATGGATGGTATCGAGGTAAAAGCTCTTGCAAGAATAACCGTACGGGCAAACATTGATCGTCTAGTAGGGGGAGCAGGAGAAGAAACGGTTATCGCCCGTGTTGGTGAAGGGGTAGTTAGTACAATCGGTAGTTCTGACACACATAAACAAGTATTAGAAAACCCAGATTCAATTTCTCATACAGTACTTGCTAAGGGATTAGATTCAGGAACTGCATTTGAAATTTTATCTATTGATATAGCTGATGTTGATATTGGGAAAAACATTGGAGCAATTTTACAAACCGACCAGGCACAAGCGGATAAAAATATTGCCCAAGCGAAAGCGGAAGAACGACGTGCAATGGCGGTTGCTCTCGAGCAAGAGATGACAGCGAAAGTTGAGGAAATGCACGCACGAGTTGTGGAAGCAGAAGCAGAAGTACCAAAAGCGTTAGCCGAGGCATTAAGATCTGGAAATATGGGTGTTATGGATTACTTAAATTACCAAAACATAAATGCTGATACTGATATGCGCGATACAATTGGAAAAGTAACGAAGAAGGATCAAGATTATAAACCAGATGAGCCAAAGAAATAAACTAAAATGAATTTTGGTAGTAAGGAGGCTTAAAAATGGAAAGCTTCTTTGATTTTATAGCGGAATATTTTTTCCTCGTAATCATTATTGTCGGAGTGATTATTAACTTTCTAAGTAAAGGAAGAAGAGAAGAAAATAAGCAAGAACAAGTGCCCAAAGAAAACCAACGTCGCCGTCCTACGATGACCGATATGAAAGAGACGTATGAACAAGCAAAAGAAATGATTTTCGATACAAAACAAGAAATAGAAGACAGTACACAAACTGTTGAAAAATCTATTGAACAACAACGTCAAGAACAGTATGATCGTTTGCGAAACAGGTACAAGCCAACTACACTTACAGATTCCAAAGACCATAATGAAGGGATACAGTCAGGTTTCGAAAGTCGTCCACTAAATGTTGAACGACGAGAGACGGAAGCAATTAATGTCAATTTAGATAAGAAATTAACTTCAAAGGGATTAATTGAAAGTGTAATTATGGCGGAGGTTTTAGGAACGCCACGAGCTCTCAGGCCGTACCAAAATATTATTTCACAACGAAAACGTCGTTAATGTTAAGCTGACTATTTACGAAAATTTTAGTAAATAGTCAGCTTTTTTTCGTTTCAAAATAGTAGTTTAAAGTTCTTATCTACTGGTTTTATACATAATTATAGGAAGAAGGGAGATATGTGGAGTGAAAATAATGAAGCGAGTCATGCAACCATTTATAAATAAAAATCTATCACTTCCTTCCGATTCATTGTCTCTTCCAACAGTAACGATTACTGGAGATAACCGTGTTGCAATTGAACAACATTATAAATTAATCTCATTTACGGAAAAAATAATTAAACTACAATGTGAAAATGGCATTATTCAAATAAGTGGCGATATGTTAGTGATCAAACTAATGTATCCGAGAGAGATCATCTTAGAGGGCAACATCAAAGAAGTAAGTTTTGAATCTTAATATGTTGTTTTACTAGGAGGCAGTATGAAACGAATACAAGGAAAAAACGTCGTCGGTTATGTGACAGTTAAAGTGAAAGGAAAACGTCCCGAAGTATTTTTTCAAAGGTGTACAGACGCTGGAATTCCAGTTTGGGATATAAAAAAACAAAATAACTCCGTATGTTTAGGTAAAATTTATTTAATTCATGTAAAAAGATTAAAAGCACTATTACAAAATTATCCGTATGAAATTGAAATAATCAATCGAAAAGGGTATATTAATTTTTTCAGTTATCTTTGGACAAGGAAAGAACTCCTCTTGTCAATTCTTCTTTGTAGTGCAATTATTTTCTTTCTTTCTAATATCGTTTGGAAGGTCGAAATAAACGGTGTCTCGGTCGATATTGAGGATAAACTCGAAAAAGAATTGGCTTCCTATGGTCTTTATGAAGGAGCATGGATCTATTCACTTGAATCATTGGATATTGTGCAACAACAATTATTAAATGATGTTCCAGAGTTATTGTATATCGGAATTGAAAAAAAGGGGACAACTTATACAGTTGATGCTGTAGAGAAATTAATTGTAAAAGAAGAATCAGAACCAGCTCCGCAACATTTGATCGCAGCCAAAAATGGTATAATCCAAAAAATGTTTATTAAAAAAGGTTCCCCTGCTGTAAATATTAATGATTATGTAAAAAAAGGGGATGTGTTAGTATCAGGAGTAATGGAAGAAGAAAAAAATGAGGACGAAGAAGAAAATTCAGAAAAATCAAAAGAGATTGTGACTTCTGCAGAAGGGGAAGTTTTTGCTAATACATGGTATGAAGTAAATGTTACTAGTTCACTTTATCAACATAATGAAAAATTATCCGGAGATAAAGTTACAAAATATAGTTTGAATATTGGGAAGTGGCAACTGCCTATTTGGGGATTTAAAAAAATTCCATATGAGCAAGTGTTTGAAGAAACAGAAGTAATACCTATATATCTTTTGAAGTGGAAATTACCCTTTAATTTAATTGAACGAACAATTTACGATAAAGAATCGTTTACCCAAATTAGAAGTGAGGAAGATGCAAAAAATATTGCGATTGAACATGTTAAGGAAGATTTAAAATTAAAATTAGGGCAGGACTCTGAAATAATTAAATATTATGTTTTGCATGAAACAGTAGACAATGGTAAAGTTAAAATGAACTTATATATTAGTGTGACAGAAAATATCGCAATTGGTAAACAAATAAAATAATGAATGAAGTTTAAAAAAGGAGTTACGTAATGGCAGAAAACTTGGAACAGATTGACCTGCAAATAGATAATTCCAATGAAGCAAGAGAGCTATTTGGAAATAGTGATAATTATCTGAAACGAATAGAAGAAGAACTGCAGGTTTCAATAATAACACGTGGAGAACAAATTCAAGTTTCCGGAAAGCAAATTGAGCTAGTAGAGATGGTCTTAAACAGTCTATTGAATATTATTAAGAAAGGTCTCTCCATTACAGAAAGAGATGTTTTGTATGCTATTAAGCTGGCTAAAGAAGGTAAAATCAATCAATTTGAAACATTGTTTGAAGATGAAATTACCAAAAATGCAAAAGGTAAACCCATTCGTGTTAAAACATTAGGACAGAAATCCTATATTAACGCAATAAGGAGACATGATCTTGTTTTTGGAATTGGACCGGCCGGAACCGGAAAAACGTATTTAGCAGTTGTAACCGCGGTCGATGCATTAAAAAAAGGACATGCAAAACGAATTATATTAACGCGTCCAGCTGTAGAAGCGGGAGAGAGTTTAGGGTTTTTACCAGGAGATTTAAAAGAAAAAGTTGATCCTTATTTAAGACCACTTTATGACGCTCTTCATGATGTTTTGGGAAGAGATCAAGCGACTCGCTTAATAGAAAAAGAAATTATAGAAATTGCACCATTAGCGTATATGCGTGGAAGAACACTCGATAATGCGTTCGTTATTTTGGATGAAGCACAAAATACAACACCCGAGCAAATGAAAATGTTCTTAACGAGACTTGGATTTGGTTCAAAAATGATAATTACAGGAGACATCACACAAATAGATCTTCCAAAGGGTGTAGAATCAGGTCTTCAAGTAGCGAATAGAATGCTTAGAACAGTTAAAGAGATTGCATTTATCTATTTGGATGAATCAGATGTTGTGCGTCATCCGCTTGTTCAAAAAATTATCCATGCATATGAAAACAATTAATACTTACTAAGGGCTATTTCGGGGGAACTGTTGGGGTGAATACAGTTGAACAAATTTTTCGAAACTATATTATTAATTTTCAATCGGAAATCAAGATGGGTTGCCGTTTTTTTACCAGTATTCATACTGGGAGTAACCTTTTTTTTATTAGCAATGAATAATGTTTATTCACAGACCTATGAGCTAGAACGTTTTGACCGCGCAAAAGAAACAATTCGTTCCCCGATTACGATCGAAAATGAACTCGAGACAGATCGAAAAATAAGAGAAACTGTCTTGGCAGTTGGTGACAGATATACTATTTTAGAAGAAATAACTGAAGATCAAATTAATTATATAGAAGAAATTTTTGATGCAGTAAGTACATTAATAAAAGAAACCTCTTCCGATGAAGATGCGACTGATCCAAGTCAATTAGGTTATGATGAGATTGTAATTCAATTACAAGAAATACTTTCACCTGAAATAACGGATAAAGTGGATGATCTTGTTTTTATGGATTTAATCCAAATTGACGAAAAAGAAAGAAATCATGGAAAAGATGTATTTATAAAAGCAGTAACAAAAGTATTAGATAATGGGGTTAGAATTGAAAATATTCAAAGTGCAAAAGAAGAAGTAGCCTCTATTATTAAATATTCCACATTAAATACAGAAGTAAAAGAAACATTGAACGAACTGATTGACTTTGCAATTGTTGAAAATTCATTTTTTGATGTGGAAAAAACGATGGAAGCAAGAAATGAAGCAGCGAGCAGTGTTGACCCGGTTGTGATTAGATCAGGGGATATAATCGTCCGAGAAGGCCAAATAATTACAAATGAAATATACGAAGATTTAAAATTGGTTGGTGTATTAAATCAGGAAAAGAGTATTTTCCCTGGAATTGGACTAGCTTTATTTATATTAATGATCGTTAGCTTAGTTGGGTATGAATTAAATAGACTTTACCAAAGAGACGAACTTGATCAAGGTCAAATTTTAGCAGTAATTCTTATTAGTGTTATTATGGCTGTTATAATGAAAGTCGTTAGCCTATATATAGATCAGGTAAGTCATCTTTACTTGCTTGTCCCGATTGCAACGGGTGTTTTATTATTAAAAATGCTCATATATGAACGACTAAGTATTGTATTTTCAATCGTGTTTGCCTTTCTTGGTAGCATTTTATTTAACGGAGAAATACCTGGCACGTTAAATATAGAAGTGGGAATTTACTTTTTCTTCTTTCAGCTTGCCGGAATTGTATTTTTAAGGAATATTAAAGATCGTGTTACAATAATTAAAGCTGCATTTGGAATGGCTATAGTAAATGTTATGACGATTGCTATGTATATATTCCTTTCATTTGAAAAGTTTGAAATAATAACATTTACGATACATGTAAGTTTTGGCATTGGGGCTGCAATATTATCTGCGGTGTTAACAATCGGGTTATTACCATTTTTTGAAACAGGTTTAGGAATTTTGTCAGATGGTAAATTACTTGCATTAGCGAATCCAAATCAACCCTTGTTACGAAAACTTTTAACAGAGGCGCCAGGAACCTATCACCACTCGGTAATGGTGGCAAATTTAAGTGAGGCTGCGTGTGAGGCAATTGGTGCAAATGGATTGTTGGCACGTGTCGGGTCTTATTACCATGATATTGGGAAAACTAAAAAACCCCATTATTTTATTGAAAATCAAGTAGCGATTAGAAATCCACATGATTTCATAGAACCTGAAAAAAGTGCCAATATTATTATTAATCATGTTATTGAAGGTGCTGAAATGTTAAAAGAGCAAAAATTACCAAAAGAAATTATCGATATTGCTGAGCAACACCATGGCACTTCTCTTGTTAGTTATTTTTATCATAAAGCTAAAGAGAATGAGCAAGATGTAAATGAAGAAGATTTTCGTTATCCAGGACCTAAACCTTCCACAAAAGAAGGGGGAATTATTTCTATTTGTGACTCTGCAGAAGCGGCTGTTAGATCATTAAAAGAACCTTCCTCAGAAAAAATTGAAAAAATAGTTGATTCAATAGTTAATAATAAATTAATGGATGGGCAATTAGATGCCACGCCACTTACTTTAGAAGAATTGCATATTATTAGGGAAACGGTTTGTGAAGCATTAAAGGGGATATTTCATTCTCGCATTCAATATCCTACAAAGGAGGCCAACTGATGCATATTGATGTTTATGATAAAACGGAGACGTTATCTGAGAATCAAATACAATTATTAAAAGATGTACTTCAATTTACGGCAGAAAAAGAAAAGATAGTTCACGATGTGGAGTTATCATTAACCATTGTAACAAATGAGGAAATTAAACATTTAAACAATCAATATCGAAATAAAAATGAACCAACAGATGTCTTATCATTTCAGATGGATAATCCTTTTATGGAACTTGAAAATGAAATTAATTATGGTCCACTGCAAATAGGGGATATAATTATTTCTATTGAGAAAGTAAATGAACAAGCTACAAGATATAATCATTCGTTTGACAGAGAATTAACTTTTCTTGCTATTCATGGTTTTCTTCACTTATTGGGATATACGCATGATAATAAGGAAAATGAAAAAGTTATGTTTCAAAAACAAGATACGATTTTAGAGGAGTTTAAACTTGGAAGGTAATGGGAAAAGAGGTATAGGACTGGAGTTTGCCTTGAACGGCTTAAAAGAAGCCTTTATAAGAGAGCGTAATTTCCGGATTCATCTCTTTATAGCGACAATTGTGATTATTATTGGATTTTATTTCCGACTTGAATGGATCGAATGGATATTCATAATTATCATGATACAGACCGTTCTTATTACAGAGCTAATTAACAGTCTAATGGAACGAATAATTGATTATATAAAACCAGAACTTCATCCCAAAGCAAAAATTATTAAAGATATTTCGGCTGCAGCTGTATTGGTTGCAGCTATTACTTCCATCATTGTAGGGCTCATTATTTTTATTCCCAAAATATTTTTGTAAAGAATCCGCTAGAATATGCGGATTTTTTCTTTCTAAATATATTGGTAGCCTGAAATATTTTAAAATAGCGAATTAATGCGAAATTTATCTTTCTTTTACAAGCTTTGTCGAAATGATTAAAATTAATTTGAATCTGTAGTATTATATGTAAAATAACAGGGACAATCAGGAGGAAAAAATGGAAAAAGAGCACCATTCAGGATTCGTCACAATTATTGGCAGACCAAATGTAGGAAAATCTACATTAATAAATCAAATTGTTGGAGAAAAAATCTCCATTATTAGCGATAAAATTCAAACGACAAGACACACGATTCACGGGATTGTTTCTGAAGAAGATGCCCAAATTATCTTTATTGATACTCCGGGAATTCATAAGCCAAAACACCGATTAGGCGACTATATGGTTGACGTTTCTATTCAGTCACTAGAAGACGTAGATGTAGTACTATTTATGATCAATGCAAAAGAAGGGTATGGAAAAGGTGATGAATTTATTTTAGAAAAACTTAATAATGTTAACAGCCCGGTGTTTTTATTAATAAATAAAGTCGATCTTATCCACCCCGATGAATTATTTCCGATCATTGACCAATATAAAGATAAATGTGAATTCGAAGAGATAATTCCGATTTCGGCTTTAAATGGAAATAATGTCAAGAATTTATTATCTTTAATTAAGCAGCATTTACCTGAAGGACCAAAATATTATGGGGATGATCAGTTATCGAATAAAACGGAACGCTTTATGTATAGTGAGATTATTAGAGAGAAAGTATTAATCCATACGAAAGAAGAAGTTCCACATTCGATTAATGTAATGATTGAATCACTAAAAGAAAAAACCCACAATAACATGTATATTCAAGCATTAATAATAACAGAACGAAAATCTCAAAAAGGGATTTTAATTGGCAAACAAGGGAATATGCTAAAAAAAATTGGTCAAGAAGCTAGGAAAGAAATAGAAGCGATGACTGGAAAAAAAGTTTTTCTAGAGCTATGGGTTAAAGTACAGAAAGATTGGCGAAATAGACAGTCATTATTGGAACAATATGGATTTAATAATGAATAACATTGGTAAAAATTAATATTCATTATTGTGGCTGAATAGGAAATTCTAATAGTAAGTTGCATTTTCACGTATTTACAACAAATATAAAAAGGAAAGGAAGGTTTCTTGTGAATAATATCATTTGGAGTTTATTTCAAAAAACAGGAAACGTTGAAACCTATTTATTGTTGAAAGAATTAGAAAATGAACAGCTAGAAGAAGAGAAAATTGAAAGCGAAGATATTGCATCATTGCAGACAAAAATGTAGCATATATTTAAGGAGAAAAATATATGCTGAAACAATTAGAAGGAATCGTATTAAAAACTCATGATTATGGGGAAACCCACAAAATTTTATCAATTTTTACGAAAGAACTTGGGAAAATATCTGCTATCGCAAGAGGAGCAAATAAACCAAAAAGCAGACTTAGCGCCATTTCTCAAGTCTTTATTCAAGGTGATTTTTTAGTCTATGTTACAAAAGGATTAAGCACAATACAACAAGGGCAAATTATTCGGTCACATCGTTATATTAGAGAAGATATTGAAAAAACAGCTTATGCTTCATATATCATCGAATTAACCGATAAAACGATAGAAAGAACGGAACCTGATCCATTTATCTATGACCAGTTAGAACGCACACTGAACTGGATAGACGAAAATGAAGCATTTTTAATTCCAGTAATGATGTATGAGTTGAAACTGTATAAAAAAGGTGGCTTCGCTCCAGTTACAAGTCGTTGTGTGAATTGTGGCAACACAAATTATCCGTTTGCTTTTTCAATTCAAGAAGGTGGATTGCTGTGTGAACAATGTAAACACCTTGACCATCGAGCAGTTTTTTTAGAAAATGCGATCGCCAGACTATTACCTATTCTTGAAAATGTTGGTATAGAAAGAATAGGTAATATATCTGTAAAAGATCATAATATTCAATTATTTCGAAATTTATTAAATAATTATTATGATCAATATGGTGGCTATTCATTAAAGTCTAGAAAGTTTTTATCGCAATTAGACTTATTTAAATAATAGTGAACCTCCCCCACTAATTGCTAACGCAATTTGAAGGGGACTGCGCCTTCGCTTTTTTGTTCAATTTTTAAAAGAAAATGATAATCGTTGCAAAAAGGCGAAAAATTTTGTATGATTTAATTGTATGTAAATGCATCGAAAGAGAAAAGTACGAATTGCACTCTATTTATAGCGAGTCCAGGATAGTGAAAGCTGGATAATAGCACAATGTCGGAAGGCACTCTGGAGCATTTTTAAAGAAAGTGGCTGGATACTTATTAAGTTGAAAGCAAGTAGGGTGGAACCGCGGGCAAGAATCCGTCCCTATGTCTTTTTATAAAAAAGGCATAGGGACGGATTTTTTTAATGGACTAATCTGTGTAGTTGAAGGATACTGTGGAGCAATGACAATTTAAAACCTAGTTATAATACCGTTGATTTCTGCAACAAAAATGTAGATATATTACAAAGTAAAATACCGCTTCGGAAATACATTCCGCTTTCCGCGGGCGGCTGTTGAGCCTTATTGTGCTAACGCACTGCGAAATCTCACCTAGGCCTTTCCTCCCGCAGGAGTCTCCATGTATTTCCTCCGCTGGGCTGGTGTTTTCCAAACTAGCGTAGGCAGAATACGTAGACTCCTGTGGGAAGAGCACGTGTCTGAAGACCCCGCAGCGGCGGTCTTTCCGCGAGGAGGCTGAAGCCGTGCCCACGGAAAGCGAAGTATTCTGCCGAAGCGGTTTTCATCACAAATTCAGGTAAGTAGTGAGTAAGCACTTAGTTTATTTACCGTAGCGGCAGATTATAACTACTATCGGTCTATGGATTTTGTAGAACAATTTTTGGCGCGGCTTAAATAATGGAGTTAACTTTGTGCAATTTATGTTAAAATAAATTGTTTTTTGTTATTATTAGTCTATATACATTTATTAGGAGGAACGAAAAGTAAATGGACCATTTAAAACAAGCAGATCCAGAACTGTACGAATCAATTGAAGCAGAAAGGAAGCGTCAGCAGGACAATATTGAATTAATAGCTTCAGAAAACTTTGTATCTGAAGCGGTTATGGAGGCAGCAGGTTCCGTTTTAACGAATAAATATGCGGAAGGGTATCCAGGTAGACGTTATTACGGTGGATGTGAACATGTTGACGTCGCAGAAGATCTTGCAAGAGATCGAGCAAAGGAAATCTTTGGAGCAGAACACGTAAATGTACAACCGCATTCAGGTGCACAAGCGAATATGGCGGTATATTTTTCTGTTTTAAAACCAGGAGATACGATATTAGGTATGAACCTAAGCCATGGTGGACATTTAACACATGGAAGCCCTGTAAATTTTAGTGGAATTCTTTTTAATTTTGTCGAATACGGAGTAGATAAAGAAACAGAACGGTTAGACTATGATGCTATTCTTGCAAAAGCTAAAGAAGTAAAACCAAAAATGATTGTTGCTGGTGCAAGTGCTTATTCTCGAACAATTGATTTTAAAAAATTCCGTGAAATTGCAGATGAAGTAGGAGCATACTTATTTGTAGATATGGCTCATATCGCAGGACTTGTGGCAGCGGGACTCCATCCAACTCCTGTACCTTATGCTGACTTCGTTACAACGACAACACATAAAACGCTACGTGGTCCGCGTGGTGGTATCATCTTATGTAAAGAAAAATACGCTAAAGGTATTGATAAATCTGTTTTTCCAGGTATGCAAGGTGGTCCATTAATGCATATAATTGCTGCAAAAGCAGTATCATTTAAAGAAGTTTTATCAGACGATTTCAAGGACTATGCAAACCAAGTTATTAAAAATGCGCAAGTGTTTGGTGAAGCTTTAACGGAAAAAGGCATTCGTATTGTATCTGGAGGCACTGATAATCATTTATTACTACTAGATGTTTCTAAATTAGGTCTTACAGGGAAAACTGCAGAAGAAGCACTTGATGCTGTTGGTATTACAACGAATAAAAATACGATCCCTTTTGACCAAGAAGGTCCTTTTATAACAAGTGGAATAAGAGTAGGAACGGCTGCTGTCACCACTCGTGGCTTTAAAGAAAAAGAAATCAAGGAAGTTGCTGAAATTATTTCTTTAGTATTAAATAATATTGATGATGAAAGTAAAAAGAAAGAAGCTTCTGAACGAGTAGCGCAATTAACGAAGAAATTTCCATTATATGCTTAAAAGTAGAAGACACCTAATTTTAAGGTGTCTTTATTTAGGTTGGTAAAAACTTCTGGAGAATATTTTGGACAATGATTGCAGAAAAATGTAAGATAGTAACGGCAAAAAGATTCTATTAACGAAAGGGTGGGCAATATGGGCAATCTTTTTATTCTAGATCATCCATTAATCCAACATAAATTAACAATAATTCGTGACGAAAATACTGGTACAAAACAATTTAGAGAACTGGTAAATGAAGTGACTATGATGATGGGGTTTGAAATAACACGAAATTTACCAGTAAAAGAGGTTGAAGTAAAGACACCAGTAACGACTGCAAAAGCGCAAATGTTAACTGGAAAGAAAATTGGACTTGTTCCAATTTTACGTGCAGGTCTCGGCATGGTCGATGGGATGCTTGAATTACTTCCTGCAGCTAGAGTAGGACATATTGGCTTGTACAGAGACCCGGAAACATTTATGCCTGTTGAGTACTATATTAAATTGCCATCAGATATTTCTGAAAGAATGTTAATTTTACTTGATCCAATGTTGGCTACCGGGGGATCTGCAAATGATGCAATAGACTCCTTGAAAAAAAGAGGAGCTAAATCAATTAAACTAATGTGTTTAGTAGCCGCGCCAGAAGGAGTGAAATTAATCCAAGAAAATCACCCTGATGTTGATATATACCTATGTGCATTGGACGATTCATTAAACGAAAAAAGATACATCGTTCCGGGGTTAGGAGATGCAGGAGATCGATTATTTGGAACAAAATAATTTACATGTTGGAGCGATAAAAGATGGGGAACAGAATTAAAATATTATCTATTTTTGGCACAAGGCCTGAAGCAATAAAAATGGCCCCTTTAATCCAAGAATTTGAAAGTAGACCTAATGAATTTAAGTCTATCGTTGCAGTAACTGCCCAACATCGCGAAATGCTTGATCAAGTGTTAGACGTTTTTCAAATCCAACCAGATTTTGATTTAAACGTTATGAAAAACAAGCAAACTTTGGCCCAAATTACGACATCAGCCTTAAATGGATTAGATGAAATAATGAAACAGGTTAATCCACATATCGTGCTTGTTCATGGAGATACAAGTACTACTTTTGCAGCCTCTTTGGCAGCTTTTTATAATGAAACACCAATAGGACATGTTGAAGCGGGTTTAAGAACATGGAATAAATATTCCCCTTTTCCTGAAGAAATGAACCGGCAATTAACTGGTGTTTTGGCTGATTTGCATTTTGCTCCGACAGAAAAAGCAAAAAACCATTTATTGGATGAAGGGAAAAAATCAAAGACAATTTTTATTACTGGTAATACGGCAATCGATGCGTTAAACTCTACCATCGAGGAAAATTATACTCATCCAATAATAGATAAAATAGCTGATCGTAAGTTAGTATTATTAACTGCACATCGTAGAGAGAACCTTGGAGTAAATCTTGAAAATATATTTCGAGCAATCAAAAGGCTTGTTCATGTACATAAAGATATCCATGTCGTTTATCCCGTTCATTTAAATCCGGCAGTGAAACAAGTCGCTTCACAAATTTTAGGCGATGACGAACGAATTGATTTAATTGAACCATTATCTGTTAAAGACTTTCATAATTTTATGGCCAAGTCTTATATTATATTAACTGATTCTGGAGGGATACAGGAAGAAGCGCCGTCACTGGGTGTTCCTGTGCTAGTACTACGAGATACGACGGAGCGTCCTGAAGGAATTGAAGCAGGAACGCTCAAGATGGCAGGTACGGATGAAAAAACAATATTTGCATTAGCAAATGAACTACTAACAAATGCAGAAAGTTATAACCAAATGGCAAAAGCGTCTAACCCGTATGGAGATGGAAAAGCATCTGCGCGAATTGCAGATATCATTTGGAAACATTTTAAATTGTAGAAAAATCCAGCTGTTATGTTATGGCTGGATTTTTTATTTTCGTTTCAATGGGTATCTTCTCCCTCGACCGTCTTCAAAAGTATAGTTCTGAATCTGTTCGCAGTCTCCTCCCTCATCCGTTATCACAAGGAAAAATTACTCAAATCTGTTTGGTGAGTCATCTCTCACATGTTTTACAAGGAAAAAAGAAAATCGCACCGGTAGTTAAATCGTTGAACGAAAGGTGATAACAACACACATCTATTGTTGTTAAGTCTAGCTTGCCAATAGAACTAACTATAACGTATATTGTACGTAGGGGGATAAAAAATGAAGCATGTAAAAAAGCAAATTTTTATCTTAACACTTATACTTATTGTTGCCGGTTGTACAAATGAAACTGCAACAAATGAAAAAGACCACAAGACTCAAAAATTATTTATCTCAGCAGCTGCGAGTTTAACGGATGCAATGGAGGAAATAGCAGAAATTTATGAAGAAGAAAATAATATAGAACTCACTTTTAACTTTGCTGGATCAGGCAAGTTAGCTCAACAGATTCAGCAAGGTGCGGACATTGATGTTTTTATTTCCGCCAATGAAAACTGGATGGATACCTTGATCGAAGAAGGATTAGTGAAAGAAGATACGAGGGAAAATATTACCGGCAATAAATTAGTGTTAATTGTCGCGGAAGACTCATCGATAAGTTATGATTCCTTTGAGGAATTAGACAGAAATGATGTAGACGAAATAGCGATTGGAAATCCGGAAAGTGTTCCGGCTGGTGAATATACAAAAGAAATCTTGAAAAACTTAGGAAAATGGGAAGAGCTAGAAGATAATTTTGTATTCGCTCAAGACGTCCGGCAAGTGTTAACATATGTTGAAACGGGAAATGCCGATATTGGATTCGTTTATGAAAGTGATGCAAAGATTTCAGATGCGGTGAAAGTAATTGCAGAATCTGACCCGGACATGCATGATCCAATAATTTATCCGGGGGCGATAACTGCGGATTCAAAGAACGAAGCAGTTGCCGAGCAGTTCATTCAATTTCTGTTATCTGAAGAAGGGCAAGAAATACTTGAAAAGTATGGTTTCACTAAATAATATTGGGTGATAATGATGGAGCAGATAAACTTCTTCCCCCTTTGGTTATCATTGAAAACGGCGGGAATATCGACCGTAATTGTTTTTTTTACAGGGATTTTGTTTTCCTATTTTATTGCGCGGAGGGATTTTTGGGGGAAAAGTGTTGTGGAAGCAATTTTTTTACTTCCGCTTGTGTTACCTCCTACTGTAGTGGGCTTTGGGCTTTTATATTTGTTCGGTAAAAATGGTATTATTGGAAAAATGCTGCTTCATCTGTTTGATTTCCAAGTTGTTTTTACATGGTATGGAGCACTTATTGCGTCTATTGTCGTTTCGTTTCCATTAATGTATCAAAGTGCTTCGGCCGCGTTTGGGCAATATGATGATAATTTGGAGAAAGCGGCACTTACCATGGGTAAATCCCGTTGGACTGTATTTTGGACGATTTCTTTTCCGCTTGCATGGCCGGGACTTCTTGCTGGATTAGTACTCGCATTTGCCCGAGGATTAGGTGAGTTTGGTGCAACGCTTATGTTGGCTGGTTATATTCCTAACGTGACAGATACCATTCCATTAGCAATTTATTTTGCGGTTGAGTCGGGAAAGATGGATGTAGCGAAATTTTGGGTAGGAATTATCGTTGCTTTGGGCTTCTTTGCAATTCTTTGGTTAAATTGGTGGAGTGCTAGAAATATGACGAAACATAGACGATAGGAGATTAGAAAGATGTTCACTGTACATATTAAAAAGCGGTTAGCTCATTTTATGGTAAATGTTCAATTTTCAATAAAAAAGGAAATTGCCGTTCTGTTTGGTCCATCTGGTTCGGGGAAGACAACGATTTTAAATTGTATCGCTGGCCTGAGCAAAATGAATGACGGCTACATTACATTAAATGACAGAACACTAAACGAAAATGGAAAAGTGCTAATTCCGGTTCAGGAAAGAAAAATTGGCTATGTATTTCAAGATTATGCATTATTTCCTCATAAAACAGTATGGGAGAACATCACCTATGGAATGAAACAGGAGAAGTTTACTCGGGATTTAGTTGATGAGTTAAATATAACGCATTTACTTAATCAATATCCGCATGAAATTTCTGGCGGTGAAAAACAGCGTACGGCATTAATTAGAGCACTTGCGACCGAACCAGAAATTTTATTATTGGATGAGCCATTTTCAGCACTAGATGCAAAAGCAAAACAGACTAGTTATGAGCAACTGTTACGTATACAGAAACGATGGAAAATACCTATTATTTTAGTCACTCATAATTTGGAAGAAGTTAATTTATTAGCTGATAAAGTATTTTATATTGAAAATGGAGTTTTGGTGCAAAACTAAAAATGAAAGCATTTACAATAAAAAATCTTTAATAAACCTGTTGACTGTTGTCGAAAAAGGATGTATCATTATCGTCACATTAGTTAGTTAATTCAAAATAAACTTGCAGATATTTTAGGTGAATTAAAGTGGAAAGAAGTGCTGGAGTTGAGTGATCAGTTAATTTATGTAAATGGTGAATTTGTTAAAAAGGAAAAAGCTGTAATATCTATTTACGATCATGGTTTTTTATATGGAGATGGCGTATTTGAAGGGATTCGAGTATACGAGGGTAATGTGTTTAAATTAAAAGAACATATTGATCGTCTCTATGAATCTGCTCATTCTATTATGTTAGAAATTCCGCATAGTAAAGAAGAGTTTCAACAAATCATCGTTAATACAGTTGTTAAAAATAATTTATCTAGTGCATATATTAGAGTCGTTGTTTCAAGAGGTGAAGGTGATCTTGGTTTAGATCCGAGAAATTGCGCAACTCCAACGGTCATTGTTATTACAGAACCTTTAGCTATCTACTCTGAGAAACTTTATACTACAGGCTTAAAACTAGCTTCTGTCGTTAATCGTAGAAGTAGTCCGGATGTTTTAAATCCACAAATCAAATCACTAAATTATTTAAATAATATTTTAGTTAAATTATCCTCTGTTCAAGCAGATGCTGATGAAGCGTTGATTCTTAATAATCAAGGATATGTAACAGAAGGATCTGCGGATAATATTTTTATCGTAAAAAACGGAGTCATAAAAACACCACCTGTATATTTGGGAGCTCTAGAAGGAATTACTCGTAACGTAATTATTGAGATTGCTAAAGAACTTGGATATACTCTTGACGAAAGTCCATTTACACTTCATGATGTTTATATAGCGGATGAAGTATTTTTAACAGGTACGGCAGCCGAAGTGATTCCAGTTGTAGTTGTAGATAATAGAATGATCGGTAATGGGGAACCAGGAGAGATCACAAAGAATTTACTAACTGCATTTAGAAAACGAACTTTACTTGATGGGGTCTCCTGTTATGTAGAGGGGAGTAGCTCATTTTAACAAAGGTGAACATTACATTTTTGTGAATTTTATACTTTATACTGTAATTTTATAAAATTTTGAGTATAATATAAGAATAATAAAATATATATTATAATATTAATTCAATATATAATTCGATGACGGGAAAAAAGGAATTGGATCAAATGTATTTACAGAGATCTAGGGTTGCTGAAAGCCTAGAAATACATCCATTCTGACATCATCCTTGAGTGCTATACTGAACGGATCCCCCTATTAAGTATAGTCAGGTGTAACTTGCAAGCACCTGTTACCAAAATCGACTTTACAAGTTGTGAAGTTGTTAAGGCAGTATTTCGTGAGAATACTGTAAACCTCTGGGTGGTACCGTGAAAAGAGCTCTTTTCTCCCCATGAATCTATTCTAAATAGATTCGGGGAGAAGAGGGCTTTTTTCAATTTAGGTGATAAGCTAAGTTGTCAGTAGAGGAAGAAATTTCGTAATATTGCAAACTACATTAAATGATTTTTCATTTGTCGCTTTCACATAAATAATGTTAAGCAAAACTTTTAAGGAGGAAGAAAATTGAAAGCAGAAGCAAAGCAGTTGCAGGTAGAAGCAAAATTGAGTCCTGAAATATCGGAAAAGCCGAGGACAGGTGCTGATTTATTAATTGAATTATTGGTTGAGGCAGAAGTCGACACGATTTTCGGGTATCCAGGTGGTGCAGTTTTACCAATTTACGATGCAATTTATCGTAGTAACGCACCTTTCAAGCATGTTCTTTCAAGGCATGAACAAGGATCTATCTTTGCAGCTGAGGGTTATGCTCGAGTAACTGGAAAGCCTGGTGTTGTTTTAGCTACTTCGGGTCCGGGTGCTACGAACTTAATTACAGGAATAACAGATGCTATGATGGACTCGCTTCCGTTAGTAATTTTTACAGGGCAAGTTGCAAATCATGTTATCGGAACAGACGCATTCCAAGAATCGGACGTCTTAGGTATTACGACACCTATCACAAAATATAATTATCAAGTAAAAAATATCGCTGACTTACCACGAGTAGTAAATGAAGCATTCCATATTGCTACAACTGGAAGACCAGGCCCTGTTGTAATTGATATTCCGAAAAATATATCAGAAGCACTACCAACTGATACGTTTGAAACAGACTTTTTTCTACCAGGTTATCAGCCAACAACAAAGCCAAACCCGCTTCAAATTACTAAATTATCGGAAGCGCTAAGTAAATCGAAAAAGCCGGTAGTATTAGCAGGAGCAGGAATTCTTTTTTCCGGAGCAACTGATGAATTGCAAGCATTTGTTGAGAAATACGAATTACCGGTTGTTAATACATTGTTAGGACTTGGAAGTTTTCCTGGATCTAATCCGTTGTCACTAGGAATGGGCGGCATGCACGGATCCTATACAGCGAATATGGCATTGTACGAATGTGATTTGTTAATAAATATTGGTGCTCGATTTGATGATAGGCTCACAGGTAATTTAAAACATTTTGCACCACATGCAAAAGTAGCACATATCGATATTGATCCTGCAGAAATAGGGAAAAACGTTCCGACAGAAATACCTGTTGTTGCGGATGCTAAAAAAGCTTTACAAGCATTATTAAAGAAAAATATCAATAGACCTAATCATCAAGAGTGGAAAGCTCATTTGGAAACAAATAAGCAACAGTACCCACTTTGGAATGAGCGGTCAGATGAAGCAATTTCACCACAAAGCTTAATAAAGAAAATACATGAATATACAAATGGTGAAGCAATTGTAACCACAGATGTTGGTCAGCATCAAATGTGGGCTGCCCAGTATTACACACTTGATAAACCGAATAATTGGGCGACATCCGGGGGGCTTGGCTCTATGGGATTTGGATTCCCAGCTGCAATTGGCGCTCAGCTTGGGAGACCAGATGAATTAGTCATTTCCATCTGCGGTGATGGTGGTTTTCAAATGAATATGCAAGAGTTAATGTTACTTAAAAAGTATAACTTACCGGTAAAAGTAATTATTCTGAATAATTCAGCACTTGGTATGGTGAGACAGTGGCAAGAAAGTTTTTATGATGAAAGATATTCAGAATCATTGCTTGATGCAAATCCTGATTTTGTAAAATTAGCTGAAAGTTTTGGTGTTCGTGGAATAAAAGTTGAAACAGACTCTGAGGTAGAAGCGGCATTGGAAGAAATTTTATCTCATGATGGCCCTATTGTTGCAGACTTCAGAATCATTAAAAAAGAAAAAGTCTATCCAATGATTGCACCTGGAAAAGGAATACATGAAATGATAGGGGTGACGAAATGAAACGAATTATAACAGCGACCGTGCAAAATCGCAGTGGTGTTCTAAATAGAATAACTGGAATGTTGCAACGAAGACAATTTAATATCGCAAGTATTTCAGTTGGCGAAACGGAAGTACCAGGAATCTCTAAAATGACGCTAGTTGTTGAAGTTAGTGACAATCAAAAAATTGAACAATTAACAAAACAATTAAACAAACAAATCGATGTTATAAAAGTTTCAGATATTACAGATAATGCGATCGTTGCCAGAGAGCTTGCTTTAATCAAAGTGGCTAGCTCTCCTCAGCTAAGTAATGAAATACAAGGGCTTGTTACACCATTTCGGGCAACGGTAATCGACATTAGTAAAGACAGTATGACGATACAAGTTACCGGAAAACCGGAAAAGATAGATGCACTCATTTCTCTACTACGCCCATACGGTATTAAGGAATTAGCGAGAACAGGTGTAACAGCTTTCTTAAGAGGACACCAGCCACAGGCACAAGTAACAGAACTCAATCAGTTTTCTGTATAGTAAGCAGCCGTTCTAAAAAAACTGCTTACGGTGTAGCGAAAAGCCCTTTTTATCAGGATGATTCGCACAATAAAATTCATATTTTCTTATTTGAAAATAAATAAAATATAGCATATATGCAAAAAGGAGAATTCATCTATGTCGAAAGTATTATACGAGAAAGATATTAACAAAGAGGTACTACAAGGAAAAAAAATCGCTGTTATCGGATATGGTTCACAAGGTCATGCACATTCACTGAACTTACGCGATAGCGGTCATGATGTAGTAATTGGAATTAGACCAGGAAAATCACAGCAAAAAGCGGAAGAAGATGGCTTTAACGTGCTTCCAGTTGCTGAAGCTGTTAAACAAGCAGATATCGTAATGGTTTTACTACCAGACGAATTACAAGCAAAAGTTTATGAAGAAAGCATTAAAGACAACTTAAAAGAAGGCAGTGCTTTAGCATTCGCACATGGATTTAATATTCATTATTCCCAAGTTCAACCACCAGCAAATGTCGATGTATTCCTAGTTGCTCCAAAAGGGCCTGGACATTTAGTCCGTAGAACATTTGAAGAAGGTGCTGGAGTACCTGCATTATATGGTGTTTATCAAGATTATACAGGTAATGCGAGAGAAATCGCATTAGCATACTCAGCTGGCGTGGGCGGTGCTCGTGCTGGAGTTTTAGAAACAACTTTCCAAGAAGAAACAGAAACTGACCTTTTCGGTGAGCAAGCTGTCCTTTGTGGTGGACTAACAAGTCTTGTTAAAGCAGGTTTTGAAACTTTAACAGAAGCAGGTTATCAGCCTGAGGTTGCATATTTCGAAACATTACATGAAGTTAAGTTAATTGTTGACTTAATGTACGAAGGCGGATTAGAGAACATGCGCTATTCTGTTTCTGATACAGCTCAGTGGGGTGACTTTGTATCCGGTCCACGTGTCATTAACGAAGATACAAAAGCACGCATGAAAGAAGTATTAGCAGATGTACAATCTGGTGAGTTTGCTAAAGATTGGATTTTAGAAAATCAAGCAAATAGACCGCGTTTTAATGCAATTAATGCGAGAGAAAAACAACATCAAATCGAAGTAGTAGGAAGAGAATTACGTGAATTAATGCCTTTTGTAAAAAATCCATTGAAATAATCTAAGCAATAGGACGTGAAGTTTTTGCCCAAAATACAAATATTTGATACAACATTAAGAGATGGTGAACAATCACCGGGAGTAAATTTAAATAAGTTAGAAAAATTAGAGATTGCTAGACAACTAGAACGCTTTGGGGTAGATAGAATGGAGGCGGGATTCCCCGCTTCCTCCAAAGGTGATTTTGAAGCGGTAAAGATGATAGCTGATACGATTAAAGGGTCGTCTGTTACAGGACTTGCTCGTTCCGTGAAATCAGACATTGATGCGGCCTGGGATGCTTTAAAAGGAGCAGATGAACCATGTTTACACGTATTCTTAGCAACCTCTCCGATTCATATGAAATATAAGCTTCAAAAGTCCCCAGAAGAAGTCATTGATCTTGCGGTAGAAATGGTTCGATATGCAAGCCAAAAGTTTTCTACCGTGCAATGGTCAGCGGAAGATGCTTCACGTTCTGATTTACATTTTTTAGCACAAACCATTGAAAAAGTAATTGATGCTGGAGCAACTGTCATAAATTTACCAGATACTGTCGGCTATGGGACGCCACAAGATTATGGTAATATTTTCAAATACATGACAGAGAATGTTCCGAATATTGATAAAGCCATCCTGTCTTGCCATTGCCATAATGACTTAGGTCTTGCAGTAGCAAATTCAATCGCTGCAGTAGAAAATGGAGCGAGACAAATTGAAGGGACGATTAACGGAATTGGAGAAAGAGCAGGAAATGCTTCTTTAGAAGAATTGGCAGTTGCTTTTCATATTCGTTCAGAAGCGTATCCATATGAAACGAATTTAAAATTAAACGAAATTAAACGGACGAGTGATCTTGTTTCCAAGTTAACCGGTATGCATATTCAATCGAATAAAGCAATCGTCGGAAAAAATGCTTTTGCACATGAATCAGGTATTCACCAAGATGGGGTACTAAAGCATGCTTCAACTTATGAAATTATTACTCCAGAGCTAATTGGATTACAATCCAATGTATTGTTCCTAGGAAAACATTCAGGACGTCATGCTTTCGGAGACAAAGTAAAGCAACTAGGCTTTGAGTTAAGTGAAGAAAAATTGAAAGAAGCATTTCATCAGTTCAAATTATTAACCGACCGTAAGAAGGAAGTAACTGATGACGATCTGTTTACGATTTTAACTGAAATTCAGACCGACTCTTCTGTGGTTGATAAATATGAACTGAAAAAGTTCCAAGTTCAATATGGTTCTAACCAGATCCCAACGGCAACAGTTGAGTTACAAACACCTGAAAATAATCTTGTGCAAGAAGCTTGTACGGGTAGTGGTAGTGTTGAAGCATTGTACGCTACACTCGACAAATTGATCGATGAAGATCTTGAATTAGTTGATTATCAAATTAGCTCTGTTGGTCGTGGGAAAGACGCATTAGCTGAGTCTAATGTGCAACTTCTCGTCAATGGAGAACAAATGAATGGTAGAGGGAATGCACAAGACGTAATTGAAGCATCTGCCAATGCATTTTTAAATGCTGTAAATCGTTATATTTTTCAAAAGCATACAGAAGAACTTCGTAAAATTCATCATGTTTAAATAGAGAGGGGGGAAGTGGATGGAGAAAAAAGTGGTTGTCCTTCCTGGTGATGGGATCGGGCAGGAAATTATGGATGCGGCAATTGAAGTTTTAAATAAAGTTTCCGATATGTATAATCATAATTTTATATTTGAGCAGTATGAGATTGGTGGCTCTTCTTACGATAAATTCGGTGAACCACTAACAGATGAAACTGTTGAAGCATGCTTGCAGGCTGATGCAATTTTACTCGGTGCTATCGGAGGCGAGAAGTGGGATTCACTTCCACCGCATTTGCGCCCAGAACAAGGACTTTTAAAGATTAGAAAAGCATTGAACTTATTTGCAAACATTAGACCTATTAAAGGTTTTGCCCCTTTGCTACATGCATCACCATTAAAGGAATCTGTCATTAATGGTAGTGACATTTATATTGTTAGAGAATTGACCGGTGGTTTATATTTTGGAACTCCTAGAGAACGTCGGGAAGATGGAAATGTAGCAGTGGATACATTACTTTACCACCGGCAAGAGATTGAACGAATTGTAGAAAAGGGCTTTGAAAGTGCAAGGCTAAGAAATAATCACTTAACGTCTGTCGATAAAGCAAATGTACTAGAGTCTAGCAGGTTATGGCGAGAGATTGTAGAAGAAAAGAAAGAGCAGTATCCGGATGTTAAAGTTGATCATATGTTAGTCGATTCTGCTGCAATGAAGTTGATCACAGATCCGACAAGCTTTGATGTCATTGTTACGGAGAACTTATTCGGTGATATTTTAAGTGATGAAGGTTCTGTTTTAACAGGATCAATTGGCATGCTTCCATCTGCTAGTCTATCAGAAACAGTTGGACTATACGAACCAGTTCACGGATCTGCTCCTGATATAGCTGGCAAAGGAATTGCCAATCCGCTTGGAATGATATTGTCAGCTGCTATGATGTTACGTTATTCCTTCGACTTAAATGAGGAAGCTGAGAGAATCGAACAGGCAGTAGAGAAAAGTCTAGAACAAGGTTATCATACGGCAGATTTAAATATTAATAATGGTGAAGAAGTGGATACAAAAAAAATGACAGAAGTTGTCATTAGCAATTTGTAGTCCAAGGCTAAATAATTTTGGAGGTGTTCACATGGGAAAACCAAAGACGATTATTGAAAAGATTTGGGAGAAAAAAGTCGTCCATGAAGAAGAGGGGAAACCCGATTTAATCTATATTGATTTACATTTAATCCATGAAGTAACTTCTCCACAGGCATTTGAGGGACTTAGGTTAACAAACCGTAAAGTACGTAGGCCAGATCTAACTTTTGCTACAATGGATCACAACGTTCCGACGAAAAATCGTGAAACAATAGAAGATCCAATTGCAAGACTTCAACTGGAAGCTTTGGAGAAGAATTGTAAAGAATTTAATATTCCGCTTGCAGATATGTTTCACCCTGATCAAGGGATTGTCCACGTAATTGGACCGCAGCTAGGTTTAACCCAACCAGGTAAGACAATTGTTTGTGGAGATAGTCATACATCGACACATGGAGCATTTGGTGCGATTGCATTTGGAATCGGAACGAGTGAAGTAGAGCATGTATTTGCTACACAGACACTTTGGCAAGATAAGCCAAAAACGTTGAATGTCCGTGTAGACGGTGATTTAGGCCCGGGTGTAACTGCAAAAGACCTTATTTTAGCGATTATCGCAAAATATGGTGTGCGTATGGGAACTGGGTATATCATTGAATATACAGGAGAAGCAATCCGAAAAATGTCGATGGAAGAGCGAATGACTATTTGTAACATGTCGATTGAAGCAGGAGCTCGAGCAGGTCTAATTAGTCCGGATGAAAAGACTGTTGATTTCTTACGAGGAAAACGTCATGTTCCTAAAGGGGAAGCATTTGATAAGCTTGCCGAAGAGTGGTTAGCTCTAGCAACAGATGATGGAGCAACGTATGATAAAGTACTAACCATCCAGGCCGAAGATGTAGAACCTCAAGTAACATGGGGAACAAACCCTGGTATGGGTGTTCCTGTTAGTGGGTCAACACCTAAACTTTCTGAAGTAGATAATAAAGAAGAAGTTCGCCTAGCATTGGAGTATATGGGATTAAAGGAAAATCAGTCGATTACATCTATTGAAATAGATCATGTTTTCATTGGCTCATGTACAAACTCAAGATTAGATGACCTTAGAAATGCAGCAAACATTGTAAAAGGGAATAAAGTAAAAGATTCTGTTCGCGCAATTGTTGTTCCTGGATCTTTCTTAGTCAAAATGAAAGCTGAAGAAGAAGGAATCGATCAAATTTTTAAAGAAGCAGGATTTGAATGGCGTGATGCAGGATGCAGTATGTGTTTAGGAATGAATGATGACATTGTTCCTCCAGGAGGGAGATGTGCTTCTACATCTAACCGAAACTTTGAAGGCCGACAAGGAAATGGTGCACGTACACATTTAGTCAGTCCGGAAATGGCAGCTGCAGCAGCAATCGAAGGACACTTTGTTGATGTTCGTACGTATGAAAAAGCAGTTCACTAGGAGGGATTGTCATGGAAGCAATTAAACAACATAAAGGACTTGTGTATCCACTTAATCGAACGAATGTCGATACAGACCAGATTATTCCGAAACAATTTTTAAAACGAATTGAACGAACAGGGTTTGGACAATTTTTATTTTACCATTGGCGATTTGATGATGATGGGAATAAACGGGATAGTTTTAACTTAAATGATCCAAAATATGAACATGCATCAATTTTAGTTACTGGTGAAAACTTTGGGTGCGGTTCTTCAAGAGAACATGCTCCTTGGTCGTTAATGGACTTTGGATTTAAAGTCATTATTGCACCAAGTTTTGCAGATATATTTTACAATAATTCATTTAAAAATGGACTTATACCAATAAAAGTAGATGAAGAACAAGTAAATACATGGTTAAAACAAGCCGAAGAGTCCGAATTAACATTGACAGTCGATTTGGAGTCAAAACTGATTTTGGATCAACAAGGACAGGAAATAAAGTTTGATATTCCTGAATACCATCGCCAGAATTTAATAAATGGCTGGGATGAAATTGCGTTAACTTTACAATTGGAAGAAAAAATTAGTAATTATGAACAAACTAGACTATAGTATTTAGTAAGTGGAATCTTTAGGGAGTGTGGAGTTATTGGGGATTTATTAACGGGTGAAAAAGTTTATAAGGCGTTAGAACGTTTAAAGCCAATCGTCCATCGAACACCATTGATCACATCAGAAACGACAAATAATATTGTTGGTAAGAAAGTGTATTTTAAAATGGAAAATCAACAAAAAACGGGTGCATTTAAGTTTAGAGGTGCTACCTTTAAATTGATGCAATTAACGAATGAACAACTTGAAAAAGGGGTTATTACTGCATCTGCTGGAAATCATGCACAAGGAGTTGCATATGCTTCAAGAAAATTAGGGGCGCGGGCAACAATTTATATGCCTGAAAAAACACCTCATAGTAAAATTGAAGCAACACAAAATTATGGAGCAGAAGTTGTTTTAACTGGAAGTTCATTTCAAGAAGCGTATGAAGCATCAATGATTAGACAAAAGGAAACTGGAGCGACATATATACATCCATTTGATGATTATGATGTGATGGCTGGTCAAGGGACAATTGCGATGGAAATATTAAGACAAGAAGATCGAATTGACACGTTTCTTGTGCCAATAGGTGGAGGAGGACTTATAAGCGGAATTGCGGTAGCTGCGAAGCATGTAAATAAAAATATTCGTATTATTGGTGTTCAAGCAGATCGGATACCTGCAGCTTATAATAGCTACCATCATATTAAACCGACACAACCTCTCCGTGCTGATACAATAGCAGAAGGAATTGCCGTAAAAAACCCAGGTAAGCTCACTTTGCCACTTATTAAACAATACGTGGATGATATTGTAACAGTTACTGAAGAAGAAATTGCAAGCAGCATTCTTTATATGCTTGAACGTAATAAGACATTAATGGAAGGCGCTGGAGCCGCTGCACTTGCAGCATTATTTGCACATAACGATTATATAAAATCTAGACATTGTGGTGTAATTGTCAGTGGAGGTAATTTTGATATTGATAAAATACCTCTCATTCAGCAATTAGCTAACAAACATACAGCATAATTAAAAAAGCAATGAGGAAAATGTCTCCTCATTGCTTTTTAGTTAACGTTTCTTTTATTTAAATGTTGAATATCTTCATCCAGGAATCCATCCATGTAATCTGCTACTTCTTCCTCTTCAGTCCCTAACCATTTGTCTTTTAAAAACTGGCTAATCGTTATTTGATTATCGTCATAAAAGTATTGTTTAGGATCAATAGGTTCCCAATTTTCTGTAGGTGAATAGAAACGTAATAAATCACCTTGTAGTACTTTATCTGACAGACCTAGTTCATGTTCAACTTTGAGTTTTAAGTTCTCTAATTCATCATTTGGTTCAAGTTCTTCACCAGTTTTAGTGTCGTAAAATACACCTTTTACCATCGCATATTCTTCTGTGAAAAAGTCACCATTTCGAAATGCGACCAAACCGTTATGATCCTCTGAGAATAAGTCAGTACCAAATTGAATATAGTCTTGTGCTTTTATACCTAGTAAATGTAGTAATGTCGGCACTGCATCTATTTGACCAGAATATTTGCTTACAGTACCTTCACCATCTACTCCAGGTATTTTAATCATAAATGGCACACGTTGCAGTTCTGCGTACTTAAATGGAGTGATTTCTTCCCCAAATAATTCACTTAAGGCCCGAGTATGGTTTTCAGAAATCCCATAGTGATCACCATAGATCATAATGATGGAATCGTCATAAAGCCCAGCTTCTTTTAAATCATTAAAGAATTGCTCCAATGATTCGTCTAGATAACGTGCTGTTTGGAAGTATCGATCAACTGAACTGTCGTTTGTTTCTGCAGGATCAATTGTTGCATCCTCTTCATCAATTAAATATGGATGATGATGAGTTAAAGTCATCATATGTGCGTAAAAAGGTTGCTCCATTGCTTCCAGTATAGGCATTGATTCTTTAAAGAATGGTTTATCCTTTAATCCATACCCAATTACTTGCTCTTCACTCATGTCGTAATATGCTTCATCAAAGAAGTGATCGATTCCTAGTTGTTTATAGATCTCATCACGGTTCCAAAATGATTTACTATCCCCATGAAATACAGCACTTGTATAACCCTGTTCCTGGCTCAAGATAGCAGGTAATGCCTGGTACGTATTTTTCCCTTTCGTAACAAATGCAGCCCCTTGAGGTAAACCGTATAGTGAAGTATCCATAATTAACTCAGCATCTGCGGTTTTCCCTTGTTCAGTTTGGTGGAAAAAATTTTCAAAATACGTAAAGTCTTCTGTTTCATCATGTACTAAAGAATTAATAAAAGGAGTTACTTCTTCTCCGTGTAATTCATAGTCAATTAGAAAGGATTGAAAAGACTCTAAATGAATTTTAATAATATTTTTTCCTTTTGCAATACCAAAAAGTTCTTCATTTGGTTCAGCATATTTATTATCAGTATAATTTTGGACTTCTACAATATCGTTACTATCAGCTAGTACTCTTTCAGTAGATGACTTCAAATTTTGCAGAGCATCATAGATTGCAAAGTTATAAGCTCCTAGATATTTAACGATATAATTTCGGTCAAACGTTCTTTTTAAAAGTTGTGGACGATCTGTTTCGGCTAATCCTAGATTAATAGAAAAAACTAGTACACCCAATGCCATAATGATGAGCGGGCGTCTTATTTTCATCCGATCGGCAGACCAAACTTGTTTACTCCAGTTAAATAAAACGATTAAGATCAGGATATCTAATACATAAAAAATGTCTGTCCAAGTTACTAAATTAAGAATACTACTTCCTAAACTACCAAAATTACTCGTTTGAGTGAGTACAGGTAAAGTAATAAAGTCACTATTAAATCGATAAAAGACAGCATTAGCATATAATAATAAACTCATTAAGGAGTGAATAATTATAATATATCCTCCGACACGTCTACCTCTGCCAAAAAGTGCAATTCCAAGAAAGACTAGTGTTGAACTTATAGGGTTGATTAATAACAAGAAATGTTGTAACACATTTTGTATGTCCAAGTTGAATTCGGTCAAATAGATTACATAGGATTTTAGCCATATGAATATAGCCGCAATCGTAAAAAATCCCATTTTTGAAGAAATGAAATTCCTCATATTTATATTCACCTCTAATTTTCCAATTATATGGAGTGGTTGGACAAATATATATAATACTAAAATTTGTGTAAAAAATCAATGGGTTTCACAGAAATATAACATTTAATTCAATCATTTTGAAAAAATCAATATAAAAAATCACCTATTAAATGAATAGGTGATCTCATACAAAGGTTATTATATGCTTCATGATGAAAAAAATTACAACGAACCAAAAATTATTTGATTAGTGGGGCATATTACCCTGTATAGGAGCATGTCCATTTATTATCGCTTGCATATCTTGTTGCGATAGTTGAGGCACTTGGTAATACTGGTTCTTGTTTTGATATAAGTAGATCTCATACGCCATTTCAATGACATTTGGAATGCTATCCGCAAAAATTCTTCTTAATACAGGATTGGATGCTTCTAAAGCAGTTAATGTAAAAGCAGAAGCAATTGATTTTAAATGTCCTAATATAAAACTCGAAATACATTCATCATTTAATTCATTTACCGACTGAATTGGAGTTTTTGGACTAGAAGGCTTCATACCATATGTTGTTGTATTATTTTCTTGCATCAGATAGGTTTGCGTTTTTACCGCAGGATCTTTCCCTGATTTTAATGTATCTAAAATAGTATTATACATTTGCGTCATAAACGTTTTTTGACGTTGCATGATATCGGATAGTTCCTGATCTTGTACGTGTTGCTCGTATAATACAAAGTGTTCTAAGCCCCCTACCACTGCCCCTATAGCTTCGTGTACTTCCATTAATTCATGCCCACCAAACTGTTGCCCCGGAGGCATTTGTGTCGATGGTTGTTGGTTTTGATTTTGCTGTTGGTTTTGATTGAACAAAAAAATTCCTCCTTAATTTTTCTTAATGTTATTTTTAACTGTTTAGATAAAAATATTCCTTAAATTAAGATTAATTATTGAAAAGTGTATTTTAACTATTTAAAAGGTTCTATATTATTATTTAAAATAGGACATGGGATATGATAAGATAGATCAAATAAAAAGAATGTTTACAGAAAGAGTTGATCACAATTGCGGGAATTAAAAGACACAAAAAACTGGATCGCAGGCATACAATGGTTCTTTTTTATTTTTGCAAATATCGTTATTATTCCAATCACAGTAGGAGAAGCATTTGGGATAAGTCAAGCGGAAATTGTCCCACTCTTACAATTATCGTTTATTGTTACAGGATTAGCGTGTTTAGGTCAGGCATTTCTAGGGCACCGTAGACCAATATTAGAAGGTCAATCAGGCTTATGGTGGGGGATTTTTTTAACATTAGTAGCAACTACATCCGCCCAAGGGATGCCGATTGAAGTATTGGGAGGCAGCTTAGCACTAGGTGTAATTATTTCAGGATTGATAACGATTTTGATTGGGATAACAGGAATTGGACCAGTTGTGGCCAAGTTATTTAATCCTGGAGTAATGGGCGTTTTTATGTTTTTACTTGGGTTAACATTAATTCAAATATTTTTAAAAGGTATGCTCGGTATTCCCTTTGGAGCAAGTGCCGATACAGCCACAATTAATTTACCTGTTTCTGGATTAGCCATTTTTATAGCAGTGTTAGTGATTGTAATAAGTATAAAGTCCCCGGCACGAATTAGAAGTTATGCATTACTTATCGGAATTATTTTAGGATGGATTCTTTATACGATTATTTTCGGGGCAGAATCAGCGACAAATGGGGACGGGTCAGGTTTTAAACTGTTTCCATTCGGAGCGATAACATGGGATTTTGGTGTTGTCGTCACAGCTGTTTTAGCGGGATTACTAAATATATCAAACACATTTGGTTCTTTAAAAGGAACAGATGAAATGTTTCAAGCAACGACAACCAAAAAAGATTACCTGTCATCCTTTTCTATTACAGGAGTAGCAACAGTTGCAGCGGGTTTTTTCGGACTTGTTCCGTACGCTCCATTTGTGTCTTCTATTGGGTTTTTAAGACAGACAAATATTTTGGACCGATTGCCTTTTATCATTGGTAGCTTTCTATTTTTAATCATGGGAATTATTCAACCAATCGGAGCATTTTTCTCGACATTGCCACTAAGTATTGGAAGTGCAGTATTATTTGTTGCATATTTACAATTATTTAATTCTTCCATTGAATTTTTTAAAGGAGTATTATTTAATACATTGAATGTTTATCGATCCGCAATCCCATTATTTGTTGGGGCGATTATTATGACACTCCCAGCGAGTTATTTTGAATCAATACCAGGTTTTATTCGACCGTTTATGAGTAATGGATTATTAGTAGGGATCATTTTGGCATTAATATTAGAGAATATGTTGAACTGGGATCGAGTTGGAGTAACCATGGAAGATCAAAAAAGAATAGCGAAATAACTAATTCAACTTTCGCACCAATAAAGTGATGCTACTCGGACTGATATCTCAAATCATTAACTCGATAACTTTGATAGTGTAAGGCTGTTTTGCATAAAAGATATGAACTGCGACATCATTTCGTTACTAATCGATAGTTGAAATTTACTTTGTCAGCAGCTACTAGACCGATAAAGGGAATAGAGAAATTTTTAAGGAGTCGTTTTCCATAATGCAAAGTGGCGGTTGCTGATATTGTACCTATATAGTAGACAGTTTTAGAAAGTTGCTCAAGTCAATGGTGGAGTTGCTCTAGTTGGTGTGAAAGTTGCTCAAGTCAAGGGTGGAGTTGCTCAAGTTAGGGTAGGAGTTGCTCAAGTCGAGGCTAAAGTTGCTCTAGTTGCATAGTGGTTTTCGAACATGCATAATGACAGCCGACTAATGCGGAGTGTGTTTCCGTAGCGATTAGACATTCATTATCGAATTCACTGCGCGATTTTCATCAAATGTGACAAGGAAAAGTTTAGGATTATAGTTGTAGACAAATTTTTAGTAAACTGTTTGTTAAGTCAGAAAAAATTGAAAGTAACATACAATAATTAGGTACATGGAAGATAGAGGAATAAGATATGAAATGCGCCAAATGAAAAGAGGAAGTGTTAACCAATGGATTTAATACAACGTATGCATTATGAACGTTTAGGGAAAATTCGTGGTATTTATTGGTTATATCAAGTCAATATGGCGTTCAATTCAAATAAAATAGAAGGTAGTCAGTTGAGTCAAGATCAAACACAACACCTTTTTGATGAAAATAGAATATACTCTGAAAACAGTGAAAGTGTTTCTATGGATGATATTAATGAAACGTTAAATCATTTTAAAGCATTTGATTACATTTTAGATAATGTAAATGAAGATTTAGATAAAGAAATGATGAAAGAGTTGCACTTTACAATGAAAAACAATACATCTGATATGAGAAATCCTCTTACACCAATAGGCGAATTTAAGATAGAAACTAATGTTTTTGGTAATCTTGATCAAATTCCTGCAACACCTCCTGAAGATGTAGAGTATCAGTTAGAACTATTGTTGGCAGATTACTCCAATCGAGAAAATATACAAATAGAAGATATTGTAGATTTTCATGCTAAATTCGAACAGATACATCCTTTTGCAGATGGGAATGGACGTGTAGGACGATTAATCACTTTTAAAGAATGTTTAAAACACAACATAAAGCCCTCTATTATTCTTGATAAATATAGACATTTCTACATTTTAGGGTTAAAGGAATATGATACCGAAAGTAAAGAGAGGTTATTAGAAACATTTAAAGCAGGGCAAGATTATTGTGAGCAAGTTTTAAAAAGGTTAAATTTCAAAGGTGAAATAAATGAATCTATGAAAAGTAAAAAACTTAATGAAAAAAAACCGTATAATAAAAATAAAGATTTAGAAGGATAAACGTTCCTTTGAAACTCCCACCGATTAGCGTCAAATAGCGCATGTCATTAAGGGCTGGGCTATTTGACGCTTAATCTTGAAATGCCTTACTTTATTTTTTTGGCAAATTCTCTATACGTTTGTAACCCTCTATGAAAACATCTTTATAGTGGGGGGTCTTCTTCCATGCGTATCGATTCAAATTTTTCATAGTCAAATGGGTATGGCTTTTCTTCCGGCATTGGGCGGTGATAGATAAGCTCTGGTGCATGTCTAAAGTCTTTTGCAATATCAAATAAACAAAGTTCACAAAGTGTGAATGTCATCATATCACCATCATACGGGCTGCCATAGCCAAAAATGTTGCGAAACGTGTGGAAAAAGTTACCCGCAAAATCATCGACATCGTCCTCATCATATTTATGATAACGACCGCAACAGTTACAGAAAAAATCATGCTTATTTTTTGTCTTCATTTTTACGCCTCCTTGTTAATTGTTTTGACTATAAACGGAATAACTAAAATCAATTAAGTCCAATTCGCCACCATAGCGCTGATAATCGGTTCCACCATCAATGTAAATTGATTTGTATTTACAATATTGGAGGTCGTGAGCATGTTTTGACTCAATGATATCCCTACATTTTTTACAACGCACTTAATTTACAATTGGTTTTAACATGTTTTCCTTCTTTTCTTCATGAATCAAATCTTATTAATAGTCATGTGTTTTCACCTGGACAATACATTTGCTTCCCAGTTTATCTTTAAACGATTATATAAACAAGTATTAATAGGTAAAAAAATTGAAAACCATTATAGTTCACATTTCTCTATGACTTAAACACTTTTCCCCCGGTCTCTTTTGATGTTTCACAAGTCAATTTCCAATGAAATCGGACAGTGGTCACTACCATAAATATGTGAGTCAATCCCTGCTTTCGTAACACTTTCAATCAATTGTTCAGAAACGATAAAATAATCAATCCTCCAGCCAATATTTCTTTCTCTTACAGTTTTCATATACGACCACCATGTATATAACCCTTTCGTATCAGGTTGAAAATACCGTAAAGAATCAACAAATCCTGCCTCAAGTAAACGTGAAAATTTTTCTCTTTCTTCTATTGTGAAACCAGAATTACCCTCATTTGCTTTTGCGTTTCTTATATCAATTGGTTTATGGGCAACATTTAAATCCCCGCATAATATAACTGGCTTTTGTTGTTCAAGCATCAGAATATGATGGTATAAATCATCTTCCCATTCAAGTCGAAGTGACAGTCGGGCTAAGTCGCGTTGGGCATTTGGAGAGTACACATTTACTAAAAAGAAGTTATCAAACTCTAAAGTAATGATTCTGCCTTCAGGATGTTCATCATATTCACCAAGCCCATACTGAACGGTAATAGGTGTATGTTTAGTAAAAACAGCTGTTCCTGAATAGCCTTTTTTACTTGCATAATTCCAATATTTTTCATAGCCAGGTAAATTTAAATCTATTTGTCCATGTTGTAATTTAATTTCTTGTACACAAAAAATATCTGCATTTATTTCGTTAAAGTAATCCAAAAAACCTTTTCTTACACAAGCTCTAAGTCCATTAACATTCCATGAGACTAGTTTCATTTAGCATTCCCCCT